>CBJLVJ010000143.1:0-6808 GCA_966426465.1 uncultured bacterium
GCGCGAGGCCGACATCGCCCAGGCCGAAGCCGAGCGCGACACGGCCATCCGCCGCGCCATGGCCATGCGCGAAGCTGCTGTCGCACAGGCCGCGGCGGACCAGGAGCGCGTGATCGCGCAGACCGCGTCCCAGACCAAGCAGGCCGAAGCCACGCGCGACCTGGAGGTCAAGAAGGCTGAGTACGAGGCCTCGGTGCGCACGCAGAAAGCGCTGGCCGAGAAGGCCTACGACATCTCCTCGAACCAGGCGCAGCAAAAGGTGGTCGCCGAGCAGGTGCGTATCGACCAGGTCCAGCGCCAGGAGCAGATCAAGGTGCAGGAGCTGGAGGTCCAGCGCAAGGCGCTCGAGCTGGAAGCAACCATCAACAAGCAGGCCGAGGCCGAGCGCAAGCGCATTGAGGTGCTCGCCGAAGCCCAGCGCCAGAAGCTGTCCATCGAAGCCGCGGGCCAGGCCGAAGCCATTCGCCTGCAGGGCACCGCCGAAGCCGAGATCGTTCGCGCCAAAGGCCAGGCCGAAGCCGACGCCATGCATCAGCGCGCCGAGGCCTACCAGGAGTACAGCCAGGCGGCCGTACTCGATAAGCTCATCACCGGCATGCCCGAGGTGGTGCGCGCGCTCGCGCAGTCGTTGGCCAGTGTCGACAAGATCACCGTCGTGTCGACCGGCGATGGCCGCTCGCCAGGCGTGAGCCAGATCACTGGCGAAGTGGCCAAGATGGTCGCCCAGGTACCGGAGCTGTTCGAGACGCTCACGGGCCAGAAAGTGAGCGAGCTGATGACCCGCCTCCGCGCGCTGGACGCGCCGACGCCGAGCGACAACGGCACCCGCAGCTCACTTCATAAGGACTGACGCCTGCCCGATCGATACACTCCCTCTCGCTCTGGGAGAGGCTGTATCCAGGGGTGAGGGGTGCGTACGAGCGACAACCATCGCTGCGGGTACGTATCCCTCACCCGCGTTCGCTTGATCCGCTCGTAGCGGAAGACACGGCTTCGGTCGCGACGGACTCGCACGACGCATTCGCCACCGCGCTGGTTGCCGGACTGCTGTTCCTGTCAGGCGCAGCCGGGTTGATCTATCAGGTCGCCTGGGTGCGCCTGCTCGGGCTGGCGTTCGGCGTCACCGTCTACGCCATCAGCACCGTGCTCGCCGCGTTCATGGGCGGCCTGGCCATCGGCAGCTTTGTCGGCGGGCGTCGCGCCGACCTGGCGAAGCGGCCGCTGCGCGCCTACGGATTGGTCGAGCTCGGCGTCGGCGCGACGGCGTTGCTGACGCCCTGGGCGTTCCGCCTGCTGCAGGACGCCTACGGCGGGCTGTCGCACGCGGTTGACCCGGCCCAGGCGCCGCTGGTGGCCGGCGGGGTGCGCGCCGCGCTCGCCTTCGCCGTGCTGCTGGTGCCCACAGCCTTGATGGGCGCAACGCTGCCACTGGCCGTGCGCGGCCTGCGCGCGCGGCGCGACGAGGCCAACCCGACACGTGGCGACGCCTGGACGATGGGCCTGCTGTACGCCACCAACACCACGGGCGCGATCGTCGGCTGCCTTGTCTCGGGCTTCGTGCTGATCGGCCGTCTGGGCCTCACCGACACGATCGTCGCCGCGGCCGCCGCCAACGCCCTGGCCGGCCTGGTCGGCATCGTCCTCGGCCGCTCTCGTGCAGCTGGCAGTACACCGCTACGCGTTGCCGCGCCAACCTGCGAACAGAGCACGTCGGTGGCAACCGTTGCCCTGCTCGCATTCGCCGCCTCGGGCGCCATCTCGCTGGCCTACGAGGTCGTGTGGTCGCGCATCCTGGCAGTGCTGTTCGACAGCAGCATCTACGGATTCGTGCTGATGCTGGCCACCGTGCTCGCCGGCATTGCCATCGGCGGCGCGTTGGGCGGGCTGCTGGTCAGGTCGGCCGCCTCAGCCAGGACGTCCGCGATCGCCTTCGGCTGGCTCGAGCTGGGCATCGGCCTGGCCGCGGTGCTCGCGTTGGCGGCGTTCGGGGGCGTCTACGACGCGCTCATGGCCGTCCGCGATAACGGACCCGCGCTGCTGGCCCGCTTTGTCCGCACTGACCTGCGGCTCATGGCCGTCCTGTGCGTGTTGACCGTCTTGCCCGCCGCGCTGCTGATGGGCGCCACGTTTCCTGTGGCCGCACGCCTGTGGGCCGCTGGCGCCGGCCAGCTTGGCCGACGGCTGGGCGGCGTGTACGCCGGCAACGTGGCCGGCGCGATCGTCGGCTCGCTCGTCGGCGGCTTTGTCCTGGTGCCCGTGCTCGGCGCACACCACGCGCTGCTCGTTCTGTCCGTGGGCAACGTGGTACTGGGGGCCGTGCTCCTCACCGCCAGTGGCCACCGCCCGCAAGCTCTTGCCGCTAGCGTCGTGTCTCTGGGTGTGATAGTGCTGGGCGCGCTGGGTGCGCCTGTCCACGCCGTTGTCTTCCACGAGCATTTCCCCGACCAGCAGCTGCTCGCCTACTGGGAAGGCCTGGAGAACACCGTCAGCGTCGGGCTCGACGCCAGCGGCATCCAGACGCTCTTTACCAATAGCCGCGGCCAGACGAATGATTCAGCGGACCTGGTCCGCTATCACCGGGTGATGGGGCACCTGGCGGCGCTGCTTGCACCCTCGCGCGCGCCGCGGGCGCTCGTGGTCGGCCTGGGCGCAGGCGCCACGCCCGGCGCGCTTGCCCAGCACTCGGGCGCCGAAGTGGACGTGGTCGAGCTTTCGGAAAGCGTGATCGCGGCCGCGCCCTACTTTCATGTTGCCAATGCCGACGTGCTGCAGCGGCCCAACGTGCACCTGTCGATCGACGACGGGCGCAACGCGCTGCTGCGCAACCGCCGCCCGTATGACGTGGTCACCGCCGACGTGGTCCATCCATACGATGCGGGCGCCACCAACCTGTACTCGGTCGAGTACTTCGCGCTGGTCGCGCATGCCCTGCAGCCCGACGGGATCATGGTCCAGTGGGTCTCGCCCGGCACGGCCTTCGAGCATTCGCTCATCGTGCGGACCTTCCTGCAGGCGTTTCCCAACGCCACCCTGTGGCTGGGCGGCGACCTGCTGATCGGCTCGCCGAGCCCGTTACGCGTGAGTCGCTCGGAGCTCGAGGCGCGCCTGGCCGACCCCGCCGCCCGCGTCAGCCTGGCCGAGGTCGGCTTCAACCACGCCGAGGACGTCCTGGCCCAGTTCCGCGCCACCCCTGAAGCACTCCACGCTTACGCCGGCCAGGGCTCCGTCCTGACCGACGACCACCCCATCCTGGAGTACTTCCAGAGCCAGGACATCCCGGCCGACCCGCCCGACCTCGCACTCTTCACCGGCACCGGCTTACCGATCGCCCCATGAAGAGCGCCTGAGCAGGCTAGCGGTAGTTGACGAACTGAAGAGGCACGGGCCAGTTGCGCTCCTGCTCGGTCTTGCGCAGCAGCTGGATGGCCGCTTGCAGCTCGTCTTTGCTCTTGCCGGTGACGCGCACCGCGTCACCCTGAATCTGCGTCTTCAGCTTCGGCAGCTTGTCGCGGATCAGCTTCGAAATCTCGCGCGCCAGGTCCTGGCTCAGCCCCTGGCGCAACTGCGCCGTCTGTCGCACCGTCCCCTTGCTGGCTTCCTCGACCTTGCCGTAGTCGAAGATCTTCGGCGACAGCTGGCGCCTGACGGCCTTCTGCAGCAGCACGTCGCGCGTCGCGTCGAGCGTCATCTCGCTGGCGCTGTGCAGCTTGATGCTCCCGTCGTCCAGCTCGATGGTGGTACCAGAGTCCTTCAGGTCAAAGCGCGTATGGACCTCGCGCAGGGCCTGGTCGACCGCGTTGACCAGCTCCTGGTGATTGAATTGGGAAACGACGTCAAAAGAAGATTCTCCAGCAGCCATCGGCCCAAGGATACGATTAGAGGCCATCCGCGACGCTTTCGTTATCGCCATACTTGTCGGGGTGCTGGCCGTGGCGCCCCTCGGTGCCACCAGCCCGTACTTCCTGATTACGCCAGGCGGTACCTACGACATCGGCTCCCGCGTGCGCGTGCCGGACGAGCAGCGCAAGCCCGTGGGACGCATGGCGTTCACCGCGGTATTCGAACAGGAAGCCAGCTGGGGCGAGGTGGCTCGCGCCAGGGTGGCGGGTCGCGCCGAAATCGTGCCAGCCGTCGACGTCCGCCCGCCCGGCACGACCCAGGAGCAGGTCAACCAGACCAATAAACGGCTGATCGACGAAAGCAAACCGGTCGCAGCCGTCGTCGCGTTACGCGCCGCTGGTTACCCGGTGGATATCACCGGGCAGGGCGCCGAAGTCGAAAGCCTCATCGAGGGCATGCCTGCCCAGGGCGTGCTGCAGGTCGGCGACATCATCGTGGCCGTCGATGGCCAGCCCATCGAGACGACCAACTCGCTGATCCAGGCCATCACTCGCCATCACGTCGGGGACCAGGTCACGCTGACCATCCAGCGCGAGGGACAGACCCAGGACGTCCAGGTCGGAACCCGCGGCTCGCCAACCGACCCCGGCCGCCCGCTCGTCGGCATCACCGTCAGCACCTACCTGTTCGATGTGCGCATGCCGTTCCCGGTCGATGTCGAATCCGACAACGTCGGCGGGCCGTCAGCCGGGTTCATGTTCGCGCTGGGCATCCTGGACGCCGTCACGGACGGCGACCTGACCCGCGGCTACTACGTCGCTGGCACCGGCACGATCTCGCAGGACGGCGTGGTGGGCGCGGTCGGCGGCGCGGCCGAAAAGGCGCTTGCCGCGGAACAGGACGGCGCCCAGGTGTTCCTGGTGCCCAGGGACGACGCCGATGAGGCCCGCCGCTGGGTCAAGCACATCCAGATCGTGCCCATCGATCGCTTTGAAGATGCGATCCACGCGCTCTGCGGACTGCCACCCTTGCCGACAGTCGCCGCGCCCGAGCCGCCAACCCCCTGCGACTAAAAGCCAGGACGGCTTACGAAACGATTCCGCCGCGAACGGCGATCACTGCGGCGTGCGTGCGGTCCGTGGCGCCGAGCTTCTTGATGATGCTCTGCACGTGGTCCTTGACCGTGTCGGGCTCGACGACCAGGCGCAGCGCGATCTCGCGGTTCGTCAGACCGTCAACCAGAAGCTCGAGCACCTGCTGCTCGCGACGCGTCAACGGCGCCAGCAGGTCAACGCTGGTGGCGGGCCGACGGCCCGTCTCGCCCAGCAGCTGATCGACCAGCTGCTCCAGGCGCTGGTCCTTCCGCTGCAGCTCCTCGAGCATCTGGACGCTGTCGATCAGGATCGCGGCCTGGTTGGCCACAAGCTCGAGCAGCCGGGCCGTGTGCTCGTCCATGCGCGGCGCGCCTGGCTCACGACTGGCGTTCAGCACGCCCACGAGCCGTCCGCTCAGCGCCAGCGGCACCACCACGGACGAGGCCAGCTCACGCGGGTGGTCTGAGCTCGGCTGCGCGTACGCCCCTCCGTGCAGGAGGACGGTCTCGCCGGCCCGAAGCGCCCAGCCCGCGACGCTGCGATCGGCTGGCTGCCGTGTGCCAATGATCGTGCGCGCGCGGGGCCCGCGCGCGGCCACCACGACCAACGTGTCGCGCTCGCGCGAGAGCAACATGATCGAACCCGCGTCGGCACGGACGATCTGCAGGGCAGTCGCCAGCAGACGGTCCAGGACGGGATCGAGCTGACGCTCGTTGGTGAACGCCACCCCGACTTCGGCCAGGGTGTCGAGCACGACGCGTTCGTCCGGGGCGGCCAGGGCCGCCATGCTCGAATGCAGTGCTCGTGTGGTTGCCAGTTCCTGCAGCATCGGACCTGTGCCAATGATCGGCAGCCCACGGCCGCCACAATAGGCCTGTTAAGCGTCCAGGCGACGTGCCCTTCGGGCGCGTCGGGCGGCCTCCAGATAGCTTCCAATTGGCCTGAAACTTGCTAGACTGGCAGCCATCCCTGGCCTGGGTCGATACCGGAATGGCGGCCACCGCGTCGGTTCAAAAGGGAGAAAGTGTTGTGCTGCGGTGCGTGCCGTCGTAGGGGTCCTCCTGCTTCTGGGCCTTCTTCTGGGAGGCGTGCAGTCGGTCGCGTCCGCGCCGGATGATCAGGACGCGCAATCGACGCCAGGCTCCGTGCGCATGGACGTGCGGGCCGGCTTCGACGGCGCCGGACGGGTCGGTGGCTGGGTCCCCCTGAACGTCCAGCTCGTCAACGAAGGCGGCGAGCTGAAAGCGCGCGTCGAGGTCGTGGTCGACCAGCCCGGCGGACGCAGCACCTACAGCTTCGTGCCGACCACGTTTTCGCTTCCGGTGGTGCTGCCGCGCTTGAGTAACCGCACGTTCACCATGGAAGTGAACCTGCCCAACGCGACCAACAATCGCCTGACCGCGCGGCTGGTCCACGATCCAGGGAGCGAGCTGATCACCGAGCAAGACATCAGCATGACGCGCGTCCCGCTCGGCGACTACTTCTGCGGCGTCCTCGCGCGAGACCCGTCGACCTATGACTTTCTGGCTACGCTGGACCTGCCGCCGCCGATCCGTCGCGCGCGTACGGCGCCGCTCGACCCGACCACCATTCCCGAGCGCGCCCAGCTGCTGGGCAGCTTCGATTGCTTGATCATCGACAACGCGGCTACCGCGCAGCTACGCCCAGAGCAACTGGAAGCCATCCAGGTGTGGGTCGGCACCGGCGGCCTGCTGATCGAGGTTGGCGGCGCCACCTGGCAGAGCACACTCGGCCCGCTTCCCCCCGATCTGCTGCCCGTTGACCCGACGGGCCTCACCAATCTCCAGTCACTCAGCGCGCTGGGCGACTTCATGGATACGCCGCTCGATCAGGCCGGTCCATGGCTCGTGAGC
>CBJLVJ010000144.1:0-6799 GCA_966426465.1 uncultured bacterium
CCCAGCCGAACTGCAGCTCGGGCGCGACGCGCCGGATGCTCCACACGACGATGGCCGCGGTCAAGAGCGTCGATGGAATGTTGATGGCCACCACGCCGAGCAGCCCACCACCCGCGAACAGCACCGCCAGGGTGAGTCCAGCACCGACGATGTTGCCGATCGTTGTGGCCAGGCTCGTGAGGTCGTAGCGCTGCAAGCCCTCGAGCGTCGCCGTCGCAGCGATGCACGGGATGGTGATGGCGATCGTCACGCCGATCAGCCAGATGAGGCTGGTGGTTGTGGCAGGATCGGCGTTGGGCACCCACGCGTACGGTGTTGCGAGGCTTGCAAGGATCGCGGTGGGCAGCAGCACGACCAGGCCAATGGCGGTGTAGATCCACAACGACGTGGCCACCAGCACCCGGGCGCTGGCATGTTCGCCGCGCGCAGTGTGCTCGGCGACGTACCTGGTGATGGCGCTGGTAATCCCCAGGTCGAGCAACGACCCGTAGCCGACGATCGCGCCCGCAAGCACCCACAGTCCGTAGCCGGCCGTGCCCAGGCGATGAAGGACAAAGGGAGTCAGCAGGAACCAGATGCCCATGCCGATGAAGCGGCCGACATAATTGGCCGTGATGCTTCGCAGCACGCGGGTCCACTGGGGACTCAATGACCCGTGCTCAGGGGGCACGCGTCTTGACCCGGCGGCGGTTCCGAATGGCATCACCCAGGCGTACGGTCAGCATGAAGCGCAGCATCGAATCGGTCCCATGCACCTCCGCTCGCCGCAGGCACAGCAGCGGCGTGTCGGGCCAGTTGAAGCCCGGCTCAATGCCGCAAGCGGCCAGGAAACCGGCGTGCTCGGCGCTCCGCTGGCCGACCTGGTCGACGGCCCCGAACGGATAGGCAAACAGCGGTACGGGGCGTGGACCCAGCTCGCGTTCGAGGTCGCGGCGTGATCCATCGATTTCGCGCCACGCCATGTCGGGCGGCAGACCCGTCAGGCGCGGGTGCGTGCGTGTGTGGGCGCCCACCTCGATCAGCCCGTCGCGCATGTCTCGGATAGCTTGCCACGTCAGCAGCGGACGGCCCGCTAACGCTGAGTCGTGATCCCACCCGTTGGCGCGACCCACCGACCCGCTGACGACGAAGAGGGTGGCCGGTAACTGGTGGCGCTGAAGCTCCGGCAAGGCAACGTCGCGTACGTCCGCATATCCGTCGTCGATGGTCAGTACGACGCTCGCAGGAGGTGGAAGCTGGAAGCGGCGTCGGCATTCGACGAACTCCCGCAGCGGCAGCACGTGATAGCCACGCCGGCGTAGCCAGCTCATCTGGCGGGCGAACTGCCGCGCTGGAACCACGTAGCGGCTCGGTCTTTCGCCGGGTCGAGCGAAGGCGTGGTACATCAGGACGAGCACTCCAGTGGTCAGCCGACGCCAGGTATCGTCGGATACGGCAGAGCGGACCCCACGCCAGTAGCAGTAGTCGAACAGCAAGCCGTACCAGCTGTTGGCCCGACCGCCGCGGCTCAGCAGGGCGATCACCCACGCTAGCCGACGCGGCGAGACGTTCAGTCGCAGCAGCGCCTTCTTGAGCAGCACGTAGCGCAGGCGTGATGCCCCGAAGCGGCCGAGGTCCAGGTGCGGCAGCGTGGGCGGATGTCGGCGGTAGATCTCTACGCTGGCGACGCCCGCTCGTTCGGCATCGGCGGCGATCTGCTCGCCGGATTTGGTGAACTCCTGGTGGCCGATCGCGCCCGCGACGTACCTGAACTTCAGGCCGTGTGTCCAGAGCCGGTAGGCCAGCTCGACGTCGTACAGGCGCGGCAGGTCCTCGGCGAATCCGCCGGCATCCAGCAGCGCGTGGCGTGGCGCCGACAGGTTGCCGCTCCAGCAATCCATAAAGGTTGGCTGCCGACCGGTCTCGAGCGCGGCGTAGTGTTCGTGCCACCACGCCGCGAACTGGTGCGCGAAGCCATCGGCGCCAGGCGGAACCTGACACGTCATGTGACCGACGGCTACGACGGGCGCCTCCGCCTGGACACGGCGGTGCTCCGCCAGAAGCCGCGGCTCGGCCACGATGTCGTCGTCCAGCAGCACGCATACTCGTCCGCACGCGACCCGCAGACCGTGGTTCAGCGCGGCGGCCTGGCCCGCATTGGCGCGGCTGGCGACCCTCAGCGCGAACGGCACTTTGAGTTGAGCGAGCATCTCGAGCGTGCCATCGGTGGAGCCGTCGACGACCACCACCACTTCAAACTCATCCGGAGCGCAGGTCTGGCGCGAAAGTGCTTCGAGGCACCGACGCAGCGGTCCGGCGCGATTGAAGGTGGGGATGACGACGCTCAGCTCGAGCATACGGCGCGGCGCGCCTCCTCCTGCCAGAGGTCGAGGAACCGGATCCCGCGCAGCTCGCGCGGGTCCGCGCGGAGAGCGTCTCCGCCGCCAAGCTGACGCGCCTCCCAACACGCGTGCCACAGCCAGACGAGCAGCCGCAGGGCGGAGAGCTGCGACGTGCCCAGTCCGACAGCCTGTGCGTACCGCGCGAGACACTCGGCTCGAACACGTCCGGTCAACGTCGTGGAATCGAGGCTGGCGCGGTACGAGTCGGCAAAGCCGCGGGAGGTGAAGGCGTCGTCGTGAAAAAAGGCGAGATCGGTCAGGAAATACAACAGGTCCAGCGCAGGCAGCCCGCGCGGCTCGCCATCTTCCCAATCGAGCACGCCGAGGCCGGTCGAGGTCATGAGCACGTTGCCCGCCCAGAAGTCGCGATGCTCGAAGACAAGCGGCATGTCGGGCAGTTGACCCAACTGGCTCCGTGTGAACTCCAGCAGTAGTGGGTCGACCACGTTCGCGAACGACGCGCAGAATTCGTCCAGCACCGGCTGAACGAGGCGGCCCCACCACCCCGCGGCGGGGCGTGGTGATGCTCGGCCGGCCAGTCGCACCAGCCAATCCGTTGCCGCCAACGCCAGGTCGCGGTAGGTGTCCGGTCGCAGCAGAGCGAACAGCGGTGTTCCCGTGATGGGCGTCTGACCCAGAAACCTTGTCGAGGCGCTGTCACAGAAGCAAACCAGGCGCGGCACGCCGGTCAGGCCGGGCAGGTCGCGCTCCAGGGCCTCCAGGGCCGCGGCTTCGCGCCGCAACGCCGTGGCGACCGATGGCACGCGGGCGAATTTGACGACCAGTCGCGGTTCGGGATCCGGCTCGGTGAAAGCCAGCGCCACCACCTTGCGCGTCACATGATGGCCGCCAGTCAATAACAGGCACGACACGCTGGCCGGGGTGGCGCCCAGTCTCCACTCCTTCCAGTGCGCGCGTAACGTGGTGACGAGGTCCGGCGGCCCACCCGGCTTGCGCGCGACCGCGCAGATCGGGAGAGTGCCGAATCGCTGTCCCAGCTCGAGCGCGCGTTGCAGCGCGCCCCGCCGCAGCGTCGCGGCCGCGCCGTGCACCGGCGGACGGCTGTCGTGGAAGTACCGCAGCGCACCCGGTGCGTCGGTTGGCAGCCACACTCGCGGTGAGGCAAGCATCGGCAACGGCCACACCCAGTACGAGCTGGCGGCTTCGAAGCCCGCTCGCCGCAAGCGGGCTTCGACCGCTGCCGAGGTGAGCGGCGGGGCAAGCCATTGCGCAAACAGCGAACCACCCGGTTGGAGCGCGCCAGACGCCGCGCGCAGCACGTTTTGATCTGGATTCGACGCGACCGCCACGTCGTATGAACCGGGCGGCCCACCTGGTTGGAGGTCGACCTTATCGCACACAAGCTCCAGCGCCGATGCCAGGCGTCTGTCGCCGAAACACACGGCCCGCGCCGGCCGGTGCTCGCCCAGCAGGAAGCGCCAGTCCACCTGGCGCAGCAGGCGATTGCGCGATCGCTCGTCGCGCGGGTACATGCGTCGGTCGGCGCCGAGCCACGTCACCCGGCGGTGCAGTGTCTCGATCAGATTCAGGCCGCCAGGACTGCCGGGGCGCGGATGCGACCGGCCTTTTCGAGCTCAGCGTAAATCCAGCGATACGTCCTGGCCAGGCCTTGTTCGAGCGTGATCGTTGGCTCCCAGCGGAGCACCTGACGCAGCCGGCTGTTGTCCGAGTTGCGGCCGCGCACACCCTGCGGCTTGGTCAGGTCGTGCGCCTTGAATATGCGCTTGCCGGCGATCGTGGCGACAATGTCCACCAGCTCATTGATGGTGACCAGGCGGTCCGTGCCGAGGTTCAGCGGATGTGGGTAGTCGCTGCGCATCAGACGGTAGATACCCTCGACACAATCT
Source organism: uncultured bacterium (assembly GCA_966426465.1). GTDB lineage: Bacteria > Chloroflexota > UBA6077 > UBA6077 > CF-72 > CF-72. Next base: position 4,250 of record CBJLVJ010000144.1, read on the forward strand.
GAGACGTGGCAGTACGAGCGCGTTTGCTCGCCGTCGCCCCACACTTCGATGGTATCGCCGTCTTCGGCCAGCGCGACCTTGCGACAGATCGCCGCGGGTGATTTCTCGCGCCCGCCGTCGTACGTGCCAAGCTCGCCGTAGATGTTGTGGAAGCGAACGATCCGCGTCTCCAGGCCGAAGTCCTCGCGGTAGTGGCGGCACTGGCGTTCGATGAACAGCTTTTCCCAACCGTAGCCGTCCTCCGGATCGGCCGGGTAGGCATCTTCCTCTTTGAGTGGTGTTACCTCCGGGCTGCGCTGCAAATAGCCGGGGTAGACGCACGCCGACGAGGAGAACAGAAAACGCTGCGCGCCGTTCACGCGGGCCGCCTCGAGCATGTGCAGGTTGATCAGCCCCGAGTCGCGCATGATCTCGGCTTTGTGCGACTCGATGAAGCCGATACCACCCATGTTCGCGGCCAGGTGGTAGACCTCGTCCACGCTCTCGGTGGCCTGCAAGGTGTTCTCCCAGCGGCGAAGGTCCAGTCGCAGGAACTCGTGCGCCGGGCTGGGCTCGTACTCGGGCTCTTTCAGGTCGACGCCTCGCACCCAGTAGCCCTGATTGACCAGGTAGCGCGTGAGGTGGTGGCCGATGAAGCCGCCCGCCCCGCTCACGAGGACGCGCGGGCGATCAGATCGGTGGGTGATAGACATAACTCCCCCGTGCTAGGCAAGCTGTGGAACGGCGCGATGGAGTACTCGTCGAACCGCGTACTCGCGCGCCAGCAGGAAGACGAAAACGGGAATGTGTTTCGTGTAGCGTCGCCACAGCCGGCGTGGCTCCATCAGCAGACGGAAGAACCACTCGAGGCCACGCGCCTGCATCCACTCCGGCGCCTGGCGCAGCACTCCAGCATGGAAATCGAAGGCGGCTCCGACGCACACGATAGGCAGGTTCAGCTGTGCCCGGTGCGCGTATGCCCACTCCTCCTGGCGCGGGCAGCCGAGGCCCACGAAGACGATGCCGGCGCCGGAAGCGCGGATTGCCTGTAGATGGGCCTCGTCTTCCTCTCGAGTGAGAGCGCGGAAGGGCGGTGAGCAGAAGCCGGCGATCTGGAGCCCGGGCACGAGCCGCGGCAAACGCCTGACCAGTCGCTCCAACACCTCAGGTCGACCCCCGTACAGATACACCCCGAGGTGGGCCGGCACGGCTGCTTCGCACACCCGCAGCATCAGGGTCGGGCCATAGACGCGCTCGCGCAGCGCAACCTCGTGCAGCAGATTCAGGCCCCACCGGACGGGCTGACCGTCGGGGGTCAGCATGTCGAACGCATTCAACTGTCGAGCGAAGCTGGTGTTCAGGGCAGCCATCGACAGGCCGTGAACGGAGGTTGCCGCGACCAGTGCGGAGCGTCGCGCCTGCGCGGCCTGAATGATGCTGGAGGTCGCGCTGGCGTAGGTCGCCGCACTGACCAGGACCCCGGCCACCGGGTAGCGCGTGGGAAAGGTCACCTGAGTGTCCACCGCCATGGTCAGTCCGCCGCGAACGAGGTGCCGCTGGCCAGCGATGGTTTCGGCTCGGCCACACGACCAGACCCGCTCGAGGCCGGGGGTGCATCGTCAGGCGTATTGCTGGGCTCCGGCGGTGAGGCATAGTAGGTGTCGTAGGCGGTGTATTCCATCGCCTTTTTCGGCAGCCGATTCAGCACGGCGCCAAGCACGGCCGCGCCCGATTCGCGCAGCATCTCGATCGCCCGAGCCGCCTGGCGACCGCGTGACTTGCTGGCGTCAAGCACCAGCAGCACGCTGTCTGTGCGTGAGCCCAGCAACGCCGCATCCGGCTGGGCGAGCAGCGGCGGCGTATCCACGACGATCACGTCACACAGCTCGCTCAGCTGGTTGAACACGTCGTCGCAGCGTCGCGAAGACAGCAGCGCCGACGGGTCGGCCGGGCTCGGTCCAGCGGGCAGCACGCGCAGGTTGGCCAACCACGTTGGCCGCAGGACGTTCACCGCGGACTCACTGGGGTCGACCAGCAGCGTCGACAGTCCGGCTCGATTCGGCACGGCGAACAGCTTCATCTGTGTCGGCCGGTGCATATCCGCGTCGACGAGGATGACGCGGCGGCCGGATTCGGCCAGCACGATCGCCAGGTTCGCCGCGGTCGTGCTCTTGCCCTCGCCGATGGCTGGACTGGCGATCAGCAAGCTGCGGAGGTGGCCCGGATCGGAGGTGGAGGCCAGGATGTTGCTGCGTAACAGGCGGTAGCTCTCGACCAGTCGGCGGCTACTTGGATCGCGCAGACTGACCGGCGATTCGGCGCGCGGGACCAGACCCAGCGTGGACAGGCCGGTCGCCAGCGCAACGCGTTGTCGATCGCGCAGGGCGTCGTCGACGTACTCGGCCAGGAGCCCAGCCCCGCTCGCGAGTATCAGGCCGCCGACCACTGCCAGCATGATGACCAGGGCGCGGTTTGGCCGAATGGGGCTGTCGGGCGCGACGGCCGGCTCGAGCACGGTGAGCGTGTTCATGCCGCGCGCTTCCACCACCTGGAGGTCCTGGTAGCTGCGCA
>CBJLVJ010000145.1:0-6767 GCA_966426465.1 uncultured bacterium
TAGGACCGGTCGTCATCGCCAGCGAATCGGGCATCGGCTCAGGCAAGCGGCGCATCACGGCCTATGCCGGGCAAGCCGCGCTGGGCTACCTCAATCAGCGTCTGAAGCTGCTCGAGAGCCTCACCGAGCGCGTGGGCGCCGGCAGTCCCGAAGAGCTCGAGAGCCGCGTCGACTCGCTTCTGGGGGAGATTGAGACGCTCCGCCGCGACCTGCAGCGCCGCCAGCAGCAACGCGCGCAGGAAGCCGCCGGTCACCTGGCGGCTCAGGCACGTCAGGTGTCGGACGTGAAGGTCGTCGCCGCGGCTGTGGAGGGCGCCAGCCAGGAGGACTTGAAGCGGCTGGTGGACGCCATTCGGGAGGACCTCGGCTCGGGCGTGGTCGTGCTCGGCTCGGTCCAGGATGGCCGCGTACCGATCGTGGTCGGCGTCACGCGCGACCTGACGTCACGTCTCCATGCGGGTACTCTGGTCAAGGCCGTCGCGAAGGCCGCCGGCGGCGGTGGAGGAGGCAACCGTCCTGACTTTGCGACCGGATCCGGCACACAGCCTGCACAACTAGGGGCCGCTTTGCAACACGCGTACACGGTGGTCGAACAAGCGCTTCAACACACCTGAGAGAGGTCGCTGCCGCATGTTTTTCCGCCGCGCGCAGGTCGCCCCTCGTTCGCAAGAGCTCGTCTTTCTGGACGCCGATGATGACCTCGGCACGATCCGCTCGAAGCTCGAGTCGAGCAGCGCCGAGGAGATTTACCTGGTCATACCGCGCCGCTCGTCGGTCCTCCGGACGCCGCTCGAGTTCCGCATTCTGGCGCGCATCGCCAACGAGATGTCTTCAGAAACGGTGCTCGTCACGGACGATCCGGCGCGTCGAAGACTGGCCAACCAGGAGGGCTTCCGCACTCGACGCGGGTTGCGCACGCTGAAGCACCTGATGATCGGGCCCGACCAGCGGCCGCCGCGCTTCGTGGTGCCGGACTGGGTGCCGCTGCCGAACATCCTGTCGACGCTGAGCTTCGTCGGGCTGGTCGTCGTGGCCGCGGCGGCGGTGCTGGTCGTGTACCCGCAGATGCGCGTGACCCTGGTGCCGCAGACGCGTGCCGTCAGCCATGCCGTCGACATCACCGTGGATCCGGACGCGAAGGCCCCCGACCCGGCCACCGCCACCCTGCCAGCCACGCTGCTGACGCAGTCGGTCGAGGTGTCCGATAGCGTGCAGATCCCGTCCGACCGCACCATCGGTCAGGACAAGGCGCATGGCGAGGTGGTCATTACCAGCCATCGCGACAGCCAGTCCACGCTGCCGAAGGGCACCACGGTCCGTGTCGACGGTGGCTCGAAGTTCGTGACCGACCAGGACCTGAACTTGCCGCCGGGCGTACCGGTGCGGGTCGGTATCACCGCCACGGATCCGGGCACAGTCGGCAACGTCGGCCCGGGCGAGATCTCCGCGTTCGAGGGCAGCGGTACGGATCAGCTCGACGTGGCGAACCAGCGGCCGACCACGGGCGGCACCGATCGGGTGGCCAAAGTTGTGACCGAGGAGGATCGCAAGGCGCTCGACGACAAGTTGAAGAAGGCTGCTCGAGAGAAGGGTCTCGGTCAACTGCAGCAGCGCGCCGGCGCCGATCAGACGCTGCCCGACGTGTCGCTCGCGGTCGAGTCGACCAACGAGACGTTCGACCACAATGTCGGCGACGAAACGGACCAGCTGACTGGCCGCATGACCGCCAACGTGTCCGGCACGGTGTTCCAGAACCTGGCCTACAACGACCTGGTCGGGAAAGTCCTGACGCTCAGCTCGGGGCCGGATCTGCAGCTCGGGGCGCCGGTCAAGGTCGAGACGCCTGGCGTGTTGAAGGTCGATGGACACAAGGTCATGCTGCGCAGCAACGCGTCCGGGCTGTTGCAGAGTGCGATCGATACCGATGGCATCAAACGCGCGCTCACGGGCAGCTCCCTCCAGGACGCCAGAAGCTACCTGGCTCGCTTGAGCGGGCTGGCCGAGCCGCCCAACGTGGTCATGACGCCGAACTGGGCACCGCGTGCGTTCCGTATCGACGTCAGCGTCCAGGGTCCCAAATAGATCGGCGGTGCGTCAGGGTCGGGTGCTCGGCATCGATGCGGGCGAGCGACGCGTGGGTGTGGCCTTGAGCGACGAGTCACGGTTGCTGGCGAGTCCGGTTGTGGTGCTCGATCGGGGGCGAGGGCTGGCGCCAGTGCTCGATGCGTTGACGGACCTCGCGCGACGCGAAGGTGTGGCCGAGATCGTCGTGGGGCTGCCGCTGAACGCCGACGGCTCGGCTGGCCGCCAGGCACGTCGGGCCCAGGACTTCGCGCGGATCGCCTCGCGCGTGGTGGGTCTGCCGGTCGAGTTGTGGGACGAGCGGCTGTCGACGCAGGAGGCCGAGGCGATCGTGCGCGCCCAGGGCCGCAACACGCGCCGCGTCCGCCAGCGCGGCCAGATCGACGCCATTGCCGCGGCGATCATCCTGCAGGATTACCTCGATCATGCCCCGCGGGGGACCCAGCCGCAGGATCGCTCGCCGGGTGCGGACGATGCGCCCCCAGCTGCTCCAGGGCATGGTCGAGGGTGGCCCTGCGCGCACGCGCAGGCGACCACTGCCTCCGCTGAGGAACCACGCCGGGAAGGAATGTAGTGGTCGCTCGCCTTCTGGTGGTTCTGTTCGCGCTCGTGGTCATCGGCGCAGGCGTTGCCGTTGGTTACTTCGTGCTGGGCGATTCCTCACCGATCCTGGGCACCCGGATCGGCCAGCTGGCAGACCCGATGGCGCCGGTCGACGCGCAGGACAGCGCCACGGTGGTCGTCACCGTGCCCAGCGGCGCCACGGCGGCCGACATCGGCAGCGAGCTCCAGCAGCTCGGGCTGGTGCGTTCGGCGCTGGTGTTCCGCTTTGCCGCCGACCAGGCGGGTGTTGGTAGCAGCCTGGCGGCCGGCGACTACGAGCTCAGCAGGTCCATGTCGACCACCGAGATCGTTCAGGTGCTGGCCAAAGGCCAGGTCCGGCGTGGTCTGGTGGCGACCATCCCTGAGGGGTGGCGCAGCGAGCAGATCGCCGATCGTCTCGAGGCGACAGGTTTTGCCTCACGTGACGAGTTCATGCAGGCGGTGGCGTCCCCCGGGGCGGTGCCGGGCTTCGAGCTCTTCAACAACGAGCCTCCACCTGCGCGGCTCGAGGGCTACCTGTTTCCCGAGACCTACCAGGTGCCGCAGAAGGTCAGCGGCTCGCGCGCCGCGGAGCTGATGGTGCGCATGTTCAGCCAGCGTGTCGGCGATGAGCTGCGCGCGCAGCCCGAGTCGAAGCTCACCTCGGCACAGGTGATCACGCTGGCCTCTATCGTCGAGCGCGAAGCGAAGGTGCCGTCAGAGCGGGCAACCATCGCCAGCGTGTACCTGAACCGGCTGGCGGACAACATGCCCCTGCAAGCCGACCCGACGGTGCAGTACGCCGTGGCCACGCGCGACGGTGTCGCCGCGGCCGCGTACACCTACTGGCGCGATCTCACTGCGGCCGACCTGCAGGTCGCCTCGCCGTTCAACACCTACACCAGTGTTGGCCTGCCGCCAGGCCCGATCTGCAATCCAGGCGAGGCTTCGATCAAGGCCGTGCTGCAACCGGCCAAGACGACCTACCTGTACTTCGTCGCCACTGCCGACGGCAGCGGCACCCACCTCTTCGCCAACACCCTCGACGAGCACAATGCCAATGTCGCCAGGGTAAGTCGTCGTTAGGTTGAGCTTGTTACGTATAATGTAGGGTCAAATTCACACGCGGCCGACTGATTGCACGCTCTCCGTGCCTTGATTGAGGTTCCCGGCCGCGGAGGATCTAACGGAGGTTAACCACACAGTACCGTGCCTGCACCTGTCCAGATGAAGACCCTGCTCGAAGCGGGGGTGCACTTTGGCCATCAAACGCGTCGGTGGGATCCGCGTATGCGGCCCTTCATTTTCACCGAGCGCAACGGCATTCACATCATCGATTTGCAACAGACCGTGCGTCGCCTCGACGAGGCGATGACGTTCGTTCGACAACAAGCCGCCGAAGGCAAGACCATGCTGTTCGTCGGCACCAAGAAGCAAGCCCAGGACACGATCGCCGAGGAAGCGACTCGGGCCGGCATGCCGTACGTCAACCAGCGCTGGATGGGCGGCACGCTGACCAACTTCGCCACCATCCTGACCCGCCTGCGGCGCATGGAGGATCTGGAGCGGCGCAAGGAGGCGGGCGAGTTCGAGGCGCTGCCCAAGAAAGAAGCCATCCGTCTCCAGGACGAGCTCGACAAGCTGCAGCGCATGCTGGGCGGCCTGCGCAAGACGTACCGCTTGCCCGACATGGTCTTCGTGGTCGACCCGCATCGCGAAGGCATCGCCGTGGCCGAGGCGAACCGACTCAAGCTGCCGATCATCGCCATGGTCGACACCAACTGCAACCCGCAGCTCATCGACTGGCCCGTGCCTTCCAACGACGACGCGATTCGGGCCGTGCGGCTGATCGCGGGCAAGATCGCCGACGCGATCATCGAGGGTCGCGAGCAGCGCGCGGCGGTCATTGGCGAGCTGCCGGAGGGCGGCCTGACCGAGGAAGAGATCGAGGCGATGCCGGCCGAGCTGCCCATGATGACCGAAGAAGACTTCATGATGGAGGACTACGACCTCGACGAGGACGAGGACGCCTGACGATGCCAAGTACCACCGAACTGATCAAAGAACTCCGCGACAAGACCGGCGCGGGCATCATGGAGTGCAAGAAAGCGATCGAAGATGCCCTCGGCGACATGACCACGGCCGAGAAGCTCATTAAAGAGAGGGGCCTGGCCATGGCGGAGAAGAAAGCCGGCCGCGAAGCGGGTCAGGGCCTGATCGACTGCTATGTGCACGCCGGGCGCATCGGCGCGCTGATCGAGCTGAACTGCGAGACCGATTTCGTCGCTCGCACTGACGACTTCAAGACGCTGGCGCGCGAGATCGCGATGCAGGTGGCCGCCACCAATCCGAGCCGCATCAGCAGTCAGGAGGCGTCCACCGACGGCGACGTGCCGCTGCTCGATCAGCCCTACATTCGCGACCCGGGCAGGACGGTCCAGGACCTGGTCAACGAGACCATCGCCAAGGTCCGCGAGAACGTCGTCATCAGGCGCTTCGTCCGCTTCGAGCTGGGCGGTAGCTAATTTGGCTGCGCGCGGGAGCGCGGCCTCACCTTCACCCGTTCGTCCGCCTCGCGAGCGCAAAGCCGCCAGCAGAGAGGCGGCGGACGGGAGCCTGCGCTATCGCCGCATCCTGCTGAAGCTCAGCGGCGAAGCGCTTCAGGGCTCGGCCCCGTACGGCATCGACTTCACCACGCTGGAGTCGATTGCCCGCCAGGTCGCGGCCGTCGTCGCGCGTGGCGTCGAGGTGGGCATGGTCATCGGCGGCGGCAATATCTGGCGGGGCGAGCCCGCCGCGACGCGGGGCATCGAGCGCGCCACCGCCGACTACATGGGCATGCTGGCAACCGTGATCAACGGTCTGGCCCTGCAGTCCGCCATGGAGCGCATCGGGCTGCACACCCGCGTGCAGAGCGCGGTCACCATGATGGAGGTGGCCGAGCCCTACATTCGGCGTCGCGCCATACGCCACTTCGAGAAGGGGCGCGTGGTCATTTTCGTGGCCGGCACCGGCAACCCGTACTTCACCACGGATACCGCCGCCTCGCTGCGCGCGCTCGAGATCGGCGCGGACGTGCTGATGATGGCCAAGAACCGCGTGGACGGGGTCTACGACGCGGACCCCAACCGCGATCCGACGGCCCGCAAGTTCGATCGCCTGACCTACATGGAAGCGCTCGAGCGGCGACTGAAGGTGATGGACACCACCGCGCTGTCGCTGTGCATGGACAACAAGCTGCCCATCATCGTGTTCGACCTGACCCAGGAGGGCAACCTGCTCAAGCTGGTCGAGGGCGACGACAAGGTCGGGACCCTCGTCTCATGACACGCCAGGCCATACCTAGCCGATATTGTCGATGCATCGGATCGTAAGTCACCATCGGAAGGAACGACTCTCGTCATGACTCATGATTCACGACCGACGACTCATGACTCACTGGACGGCATCCTGAAGTCCGCCGAGCACAAGATGACCTCCGCGGTCGATATTCTGAGTCGCGATCTACAAAGCGTGCGCACGGGCCGGGCCACTCCAACCCTGCTCGATCGCATTCAGGTCGACTACTACGGCACGCCCACGCCCATCAACGGCGTGGCCAACATCAGCGCTCCAGACCCGCGCATGGTCGTGGTGCAGCCGTGGGACCGCAGCATGCTCGGGCCCATCGAGAAGGCCATCCAGAAGTCGGACCTGGGCATCAATCCGACCAACGACGGCCAGGTCATTCGGCTGGTCCTGCCCCAGCTGACAGAGGAGCGCCGCAAGGAGCTCGTCAAACAGGTCCACCAGCGCGCCGAAGTGGCGCGCGTGGCCGTGCGCAATTGCCGCCGCGACGCGCTCGACCACATGCGCAAGGCGGAGAAGGACGGCGGCATCTCTCAGGAAGACGAGAAGCGGGCGCAGGAGCGGCTGCAGAAGCTCACTGATTCATACGTCAAGCGCGTCGACGAGGTCTCGCGCAACAAGGAGACCGAAGTGATGGAGGTCTGATCGACTTGGCGATTGCTGCCGGGGCGCACACCAGCGCCACCAGACAACCTGCCTCAGAGGCGCGCGCCGAAACGGTGCCTGCGCACGTCGGCATCATCATGGATGGCAAC
>CBJLVJ010000146.1:0-6762 GCA_966426465.1 uncultured bacterium
TGGTCGGCGCCTTCGGCGAGGTGCAGGTCATGGACTGGGGCCTCGCCAAGGTGCTGACGGAGGCGGCACGGTCGGCGGAAGGAGTCACGGCCCCGGAGGCGACCGCGGAGGGCAGCGAGCCCGACGAGGACCTCCTGTTCGGCGAGTCGTTGCGCGTCGTCGGCGCGTTCGCGGGCCAGGCGGCGGAGAACCGCCGGCTGCTCGTGGATCTCCTTGGTCATGTAATGCGGATAGCCCTCGAGGCCGTCTGTCTCTTCGCGCCAGGTGATCTCCCAGATGCGGGCCTCGGCAAGCCGGTTGCCGCTGGCCACGTCGTAGACGGCGGCGCCGGTGGCGTCGATCAGCGCCGCCTGGCCGTCGTCGAGAAAGGTCAAGCGACGGGTGTGCTCGAGCAGCGCCGCCGAGTCGCTGGCCAGGTAGTTGCCGTCCTCGCCCCAGCCCAACACCAGCGGTGAGCCGTTCTTGGCCGCGGCGATGCACTCGAGCTGTGGGTCCAGCACGCCGATGGCGCTCAGCCCATCCAGGCGGCGGAACACGCGCATGACGGCCTGCACCAGGCGCTCGCACGGTCCACCGGATTCCCCGGAGGGGACCCCCCTGGATGTGGACGATCGGTCGTCGCCAGCCAGCGCATCCCCCCAGCGCCCGGTCGCAACGAGCGCCAGCTCCCGCTCTGCCGCGCCGACCGCGATGGGTACCTCGTCGAGATCCTCGCGGCGCAACTCGTCTTCGAGCAGGTGGCAGACCACCTCGGTATCGGTCTGCGAGTTGAAGGTGTGGCCACTGGCCTGAAGCTGGCGGCGCAGCTCGGCGTGGTTCTCGATGATGCCGTTGTGAATCACCGCCAGCCGCCCCTGACAATCCAGATGGGGATGCGCGTTGGCCTGCGTCACCCCGCCGTGGGTCGCCCAGCGCGTGTGGCCCAGCGCGGCGTGACCAGCCGGCAGCGTGGTGGTCGCCTGGCCGATCTTGCCGACGTGCTTTTCCACGAGCAAGCGTGGCGGTACTGCCGAGTTCTGGCGTGCGGCGATACCCCACGAGTCGTATCCGCGGTACTCGAGCTTCTTCAGGCCGGCCAGCACACGCTGGGGCGCCTGCTCGTGCACGCCGACGTATCCAAATATGCCGCACATGGCGGTGTTCTCCTCTCGTCGAGGAGAGCTGGTGCAAGCGAGGCTCACAGCACGGGACGGCGCTCCACGCGTGTGGTGTGGAGCGTCGCACCTCGGGTCGGCTTTGTGTCAGACGGTTACCCGCCTGGTTTGTCCCGCCCGTAACGACCGTGCTGGCCGGAGGTCACCCGCCGAGTCTTTCGAGATCCCTCACCTCGTCACCCCTCCACGAGAGAGGGGCCTGGCGCTACCTGAACAGTCTTCAGGTTTATCGATTGTCCCGCTGCCGCTCTACTCGATCGAACGCCCTCCGTCGACGGTCATCGTATCGCAACTCACGTGCCGATACTGTGGCGAAAACGTAAACTTCACGTTCAACTTGCGAAGCGCATTTTTCGACCGTCTCGCCGAGGGCACGCCCATCCTGTTCGACGGCGGGATGGGCACACAGCTGCACGCGCACGGCGCGCCGCTCACACGCTGCTTCGACGAGCTGAACCTGCTCCAGCCCGATCTGGTGCAGGCCGTCCACCGCGCGTACATTGCCGCCGGCGCCGAGGTCATCGAGACCAATACCTTCGCCGCCAACCGCGTCGCCCTCGCCGCCTATGGCCTCGAGCAACGCGTGCGCGACGTCAACTTCCGCGGGGTCAGGATCGCACGCGAGGCCCGCGAAGTGAGCGGCGAGCCGGTGTTCCTGGCCGGCTCCGTCAGCAGCATCGGTCAACCGCTGGCGCCGATCGGCACGATCGCGCCCGAAGAAGCCCGCGCCATCTTCGTCGAGCAGATCGAGGCGTTGCTCGAAGCCGGCGTCGACCTGCTCGTGCTCGAAACGTTCTCGAGCCCACTCGAGCTGGCCGAGGCAGTGCTCGCCGCCCGCTCGGTCTCGGCAGACCTGCCCATCATCGCCCAGGTCAGCGTCCACGAAGAGGGCAGGACGCTAGCCGGAGCCGCACCCGCGGAGGTCGTCGACATTCTGGACGCGCTGTCGGTCGACGCGCTGGGCGTCAACTGTGGGGTCGGGCCGCAGACGGCGCTGGACGCCATCCACCAGATGCGTCCGCTGACGCGCACGCCGCTGTCGGCGATGCCCAACGCGGGTCATCCCACGACGCAGGGTGGCCGCCAGATCTACGTGTCCACGCCCGAGTACTTCGCCGACTATGCCCGACGTTTCGCCGAGGCCGGCGTGGCAATCATCGGCGGCTGCTGCGGGACGACGCCTGCGCACATCGCTGCCATGCGCGCGGTGCTTCCGCGCGGCGGATCGGCGCCAACCACGGTGAGCGTGGTTGAAGTTGCCCGCCAGCGCGTGGAAGAGAGCGCTCCGCCACAGCCACCGGCCGAGGCGAGCTCGCCACTGGCCCGCAAGCTGCGCGCGGGCGAGTTCATCATCAGCGTCGAAGTTGACCCGCCACGAGGTACGAACCCGACCAAGATGCTTCAGGGCGCGGCGCTGCTCAAGGAGGCCGGCGTCGACTGCGTCGATATCGGCGACAGCCCGATGGCCCGCGTGCGAATGAGCTGCATCGCCTTCGCCGCTCTTTGCGAGCAGCGCGTCGGGGTCGAGACACTGATTCACTTCACGACGCGCGACCGTAACTTGATGGCCCTGCAGTCAGAGCTGCTCGGCGCGCACGCGCTGGGCATTCACAACGTGATCGCGTTGACTGGCGATCCACCCCAGATGGGCGGCTATCCCAGCGCCACCGGTGTGTGGGACGTCAAATCGCCAGGTTTCATCCGCATCATCAAACAGCTCAACCAGGGTGTCGACTGGGCTGGCAACTCGATCGGTAAGCCGACAAACTTTCTGGTTGCCTGCGCGGTCAATCCTATGGCCGAGGATCTCGAGTACGAGCTGGACTGGTACTACCAGAAGGTCGAGGCAGGCGCCGACTTCGCCATCACCCAGCCGCTGTACAACCTCGACCAGCTCGACCGCTTTTTCAGTCGCGTCCCGCACCCCGCCATCCCGACGGTCGTCGAGATCATGCCCTTGCAGAGCTACAGGCACGCCGAGTTCTGCCACAACGAGCTCGCGGGGGTGGTCATCCCCGAAGAACACCTGGCTAGAATGAAGCAGGCGGGCGAGCGGGGTATCGAAGTCGGCTTCGAGCTGGCCCACCAGTTCCTGCTTGACGTGTTCGATCGAGTAAATGGGGTGCTGTTCGTGCCGAGCTTCCATCGCTACGAAATGGTCGCCGAACTTGTTCGTGAGACGGGCCGCTTGCGTAATCGAGCCCGAGTACGGGTTGGCGCGTCCTGAGAAAACCCCAGAAGGTCCGAGGAATGACCAGGTACAGTCTGCCGTCCGCGCCGCTCCTGTTGCTCGTGACGGACCGCACCCGGTACGGCGATCGCGCGCTCGAGGACATCTTCGTCCCGGCCATCTCGGGCGGCGTCAACATGATCGAGCTGCGCGAGGCCGACATGACGGCACGCGATCTGCTTGGTGAAGCCGAACGGGTGAGAAAGCTGGCCCTCGGAGGCGTGCCGCTGGTGGTGTACGACCGCGTCGACGTGGCGGTGGCAAGTCAGGCGGACGGCGTGCATCTCACCAGCGACAGTTTGCCCATCTCGGCCGCCAAACAAGCCGGACGGGGAGTGCTGGTCGGCAAGTCCGTCAGCAGCCTGGCCGAGGCCGTGGCGGCCGAGCAGGCCGGCGCCGACTACCTGGTGGTCGAGCCGGTCTTCTTCAGCCACTATGCCCAGGGCCGATCGCCAGCCGGACCGACCGTCATTCGACGCATCAAGTCGAAGGTCCGCCTGCCGCTGCTGGCCGGCGGCGGCATCACCGCCGGCAACGCGCACCAGGTGATCGCCGCGGGGGCTGACGGCGTGTCGGTGACCACCGAAATCGTCGACGCTGAGGATCCGCGCGCGGCGGCTCGCTCACTGGTCGACGCGATGCGCGAGGCCTGGCCGACCCGGCCGCTGCTCCGCGAGTCAATGATTGGGTAGAGCGCATGGCGATTGCTGAGAACACGGTTGTCGACGAGCTGCGCCGGGTCATCCCGGAGGACAGGCTGCTGTGGCGCGACTACGACCTGATGCTGTACGAGTACGACGGGTCGATCGACAAGCACCGCCCGCTGGCCGTCGTTTTTCCCCTGACGACCGAGGAAGTGAGCGCGACCGTCAAGACCTGCAACCGCTTGAACGTGCCATACACCGCGCGTGGAGCCGGCACGGGTCTATCCGGCGGGGCCATTCCGGCCAGAGGCGGCGTCCTGATCAGCCTGGCGCGCATGACGCGCATCCTGGACATCGACGTCGAGAACATGCGCGCGATCGTGGAGCCTGGCGTGGTCAACATCCGGCTCGGAAACGCAACGGCGCCGTACGGCCTGACCTACGTGCCGGATCCGTCGAGCCAGAAGGCGTGCACGATCGGCGGCAACGTTGGCGAGAACTCGGGCGGGCCGCACACGCTGCGCTACGGCGTCACGACCAACCACACGCTTGGTCTCGAGGTCGTCCTGCCCAGCGGTGACGTCGTGCAGGTCGGCGGCAGCGCGCCTGATTCGCCGGGCTACGACCTGGTTGGCTTGCTGGTCGGCTCGGAAGGCACGCTGGGCATCGTCACGCGCATCTGGGTACGCCTGGTGGCGGTGAACGAAACAGTCAAGACCATCCTGGCGGTGTTCGAGAGCATGGAGGACGCCAGCTCGGCCGTCGCCGGCATGATTGCCTGCCGCATCGTGCCTGCTGCGATCGAGATGATGGACAACCTGACGATTCGCGCGATCGAGTCACGCTCCCCATCGGGCTACCCGGTGGAGGCCGAGGGCGTGGTCCTGATCGAGGTCGATGGCCTGCGCGAGGAGGTCGAGGCACAGTCGGAGGCGGTCCAGCAGGTGTGCCGCGACAGTCGGGCGCTGTCGGTCAGACTGGCGCGCGACGAGGCCGAGCGGGCGAAGCTGTGGTCTGGCCGCAAGGGCGCGTTTGCCGCGATTGGCCGTCTCACGCCCGACTATTACACCGTGGATGGGGTGGTGCCGCGGACGAAGCTGCCCGCCACGCTGGCGCGCATCCAGGAGATCTCGCGTGAGTCCGGCTTCCGTATCGCCAACGTCTTTCACGCCGGGGACGGCAATTTGCACCCGCTGATCATGTGGGACGCCGACGAGGCAGGCGCCGAGGAACGAGTGATCGACGCTGGCGCCGAGATCATGCAGGTGTGCGCGGCCGCGGGTGGCTCCCTGACAGGCGAGCACGGGATCGGTATGGAAAAGAAGGACCTGATGCCGCTCATCTTTACTCAGGAAGACGTCGCCCAGATGTTGAAGATCAAAGAGGCCTTCGATCCGGACGGGTTGGCCAATCCCGGCAAGATGTTCCCCACCGCCGGGCGCTGCCTGGAGTTGTTCGCCCGCCGCGGCCGGGCCGCCGGCTGGTAGGGGGCACCCAGGGTGAGCGTCACCACGCCTGTCGAGATCGACGGCGTCTCGCCTCGGGACGTGGTCTCGCCGACGAGCGCCGAGGAGCTTGCGGCGGCGCTCAAGGCGGCCGACGACGCCGGCCAGGCGGTCGCGGCCGTGGGCGGCGGAACGCAGCTCGACCTGGGCATGCCGCCACGACGGCTCGACCAGGTCATCGAGACCACCGGCCTGAACCGCGTGGTCGAGTACGAGCCGGCGGACCTGACCGTCACGGTCGAGGCCGGCATGCGCTTCGCCGAGCTTCAGAAGCGGCTCGCCGAAGAGGGGCAGTTCCTCGCGCTGGATCCGCCAGTTGCTGAGGGGGCGACCATCGGCGGCGTGATCGCGACCAATGCCAGCGGGCCACTGCGCTTTGCCTTCGGCACGGCCCGTGACCTGGTCATCGGGACCCGCGTGGCCAACCCTGGTGGCAGCCTCACACGGGCCGGCGGTCGGGTGGTCAAAAACGTCGCCGGGTATGACCTGAACAAGCTGTATGTCGGCTCGCTCGGCACGCTCAGCATCATCGTCGAGCTGAGCTTCAAGCTGGCGCCTATCCCACCCGCCGCCGAGTCGATCGTCGGCCAGTTCGAGGACGTCGCGGCGGCACGCTCTGTGATCAATAGCGTGGTGCATTCGCCGCTCTCGCCGCTGGCCATTGAATTGCTGGGACCAGGCGCAGCCACAGCCGCCGGTCTACCCGCTGGCAACCTGCTCGTGTTCCGCGTCGGCGGCTATCCACAGGCGGTGGAGCGCCAGGTGCGTGACCTTTCGGCGCTGGTCGAGAAGCACGGCGGACAGCGCGTCGACGCCTCGCCGACGACCTGGGACGATCTGGCGCGCATGCGCGTGACGGCTCGCCAGCGCGAGGTCGTGCTGAAGGGCGCCGCGCCCATCTCGACTTCGGCCAGCATGGTCGACCTTTTCTCGAAACGGCTCGAGGGCCTGGAGCCACTGGTCTGGTCGCACGCCGGGAATGGCGTGGCGTACGCCGCCTGCCATGCGCCGACCGCTGAGGCGCTGAGCTCGCTGCGGCGCGAAGTGGCCGCGCTTGGCAACAACGCATCGCTGGTCATCGAGCGCTGCCCCACAGCGCTCAAGCAGAGCGTTGACGTGTGGGGCGACCCAGGCACCAGCCTGACCCTCATGCGCGCCGTCAAAGCCAAGCTTGACCCCAGGAGCACGCTCAACCCAGGACGCTACGTTGGCGGCATCTAGCAGCCCCC
>CBJLVJ010000147.1:0-6736 GCA_966426465.1 uncultured bacterium
CGTCGCCGCCTGGGCCTCTGCCGACAGCAGGTCGTACATGGCCGAGTACTGGCCCTGCTGCCAGGCCGCGAAGAACGCGTTGGCCGCGTCCTCGGGACGCTTCGGAACAGGGGTCGCCGTGGGCACGGCCAGCGTCGCCGGCGCCGGCGGGTTGGTCGTCTGGCCCACCCCGCAGCCCGCCAGGAGCAGCACGGCCGCGCACACGGCGTGTCGCCACGCCATAGGCGGAGGCTACCACCAGATTGGCCACAGACAGTCCTCGGCTACAGCCGATTCGAGGTCTGCGGGCGCCGGCGACTGTAGCGCACTCGTGAGTCACGCATTGAACACGGCTGGTAAGGTGGAGCCGAGTGCGCGTTTTTGTTGGTCTTGCGCTGGGCTGCTCCGTGCTGCTTCAGCCAGCCGCCGCCAGCGCTCAGGACGACCAGCTGGCAGCTTCGCCGGTGACGGTGCGTCTGTGGGCCACGCGCGAAGGACTGACCGGCAAGACGACCGCGGCCGGCCACCTGATCACGCCCGGCGACCACTTCGTGGCGCTACCGTCCAGGAAGGCGCTCAACCGATCTGTGACGGTCGCCTATCACGGCCAGAGCGTCACAGCGCCAGTCCTGGACATCGGCCCATGGAACCGCGACGACGCGTGGTGGGAGTCGGGCGCGGCTCGAGGCCAGTTCCCCGACCTGCCTCGCTTCGTGCCGGAGGTCTGGGCCGCCTACGAGAACGGCTACAACGATGGGCGCGACGGCACCGGTCGCTTCGTCACATTTCCATCGATGATCGACCTCAGCGACGGCGTCTACGCCGACCTGGGCCTGCAGATGGCTGACTGGGTCGACCTGACGCTGCCGTGGGTAGACGGCCCGTCACCGCCAAGCCTGGCGCCCGCGGATCGCAGGATCGTCAAAAAAGCCGATCCGGCGATTCCGAAACCGCCCGAGATCGCCCACGACGAGCGTTACTTCTCGGAAACGGGCTACCGCATCGACAGCGATCCCATCTGGTCGTACTTCGTGGCGCGCGGACGCGTGCCAGTATTCGGCTTTCCTGTCTCGCGCACGTTCAGCCTGTTGGGTTGCCAGGTGCAGATCTTTCAGCGGCACATCGCCCAGAGCTGCGCCGGACGCGACGTGTCGCTGATGAACCTGCTCGATCCGGACATCTTTCCGTACGAGCGTGTCAACGGCAGCAACCTGCCAGCCGCCGATCCGGGCCTCAAGGCCGAGACACCCACCGTGGGCACACCCGGCTACGGCCCGGCCATCGTCGACTTCGTTCGCTCCAGCGTGCCAGATTCCTTCGAGGGACTCGCCGTCGGCTTCGGCCGGACGTTCTTCGGGGTCCTGCCGGGCGACAATGCGATGCTGGACCTGGAGATCTGGGGTGCACCGATCTCACGCCCCCGCCGCGATCCGGGCAACGCGAATTTCGTGTACCAGCGCTTCCAGCGGGGCGTCATGCACTTCGACGCGACCTCAGGCCGCAGCCAGGGGCTGCTATTGGCGGATTATGTCAAGAGCATCCTGCGTGGTCGGGACCTGCCCGCCGACCTGGCTCAGGCGGCGCGCGGCAGCAAGTACTTCGCCCAGTACTGTCCAGGCGCCGCACGGTGGGTGTGCCGCGCAAGCGAGCTGTCCGCAACCGACCTGACCTTCGCCTTCGAACCTGGCTAGACAGTGGGCCACGGGTTCGTCGAGTGGTCCGCCGTGTGCTACCACCTTATGAAGCGGAGGTAGCGAGACGAATGACACACGCCGAGTGGCAGGGCGAGGGTCAGACCGCTGGTCGGACCGCGTATCTCGCAGAGCTGCAGTGCTTTTTGTGCGGGAGTCTGGCAGGCTCGATCGAATCCGATCGAAAGCCACTGCCCCCGAACGGCGTGTGGCATCCGGTTGACGGCAGTCGCCCGCAGCGCGTCGCGGATTGGCGCTCGCTGCGCTGCCCGCGGTGTGGCGGCGCCCTGTATGCCGAAAACGTCGAGGCGGTGGTCCGTTATGACGAAGGCGACGAGCTACGTCGAGAGGCGCCGCGGCGTGGCCGCCCGCCGAAATGGCTGGTCGAGGAACGCCGCCGCCAGCGCGACGCGGCCGAAAGTCGCCTCTGACTAGACCACGTTTTTTTCGATCAGCGCGCTGATCTCGTCCGTCGTCAATCCAGACTCCTGGAGAATCTCCGCGGTGTGCTGGCCGAGGTCGGGCGGCGGACGCCGCACTGTGGCCGGCGTATCGCTCAGGGCAAACGGCGGTGCGAGCTGCTTCAGAGACCCGAGCCGCGCGTGCTCGACGGTCGTCAACAGATCGAGCGCCCGTACCTGTGGATCGTCCAGCGTTTCCTCCAGCGTGTTGACCGGGGCAAAGCACGTGTCCACCTCGGCCAGGTAGTCCACCCACTCCTGGAGCGTGCGCGTGCAGAAGATGGCGCGTAGCTCGGCGCGCACGTACTCGCGATCGGCGTGTCTGGCGAGGTCGAGTCGACCGACACGCTCGAGGAAACTGACGAAAAACTTTGGCTCGATCGCGCCGAGAGTGACGAAGCGGCCGTCGGCGGTTGAGTAGACCTCGTACTGGGGCAGGCCACCAGCCAGCATGGGCTCGCCTGGCGGCGCGGCGCGACCGGCGGTGAATAGCGGGCCGATCAGCGTCGGCAGCCAGGCGATGGCCGAACCGAACAGACTCACGTCAAGGGATTGACCGCGGCCGGTGTGCTGCCGAGCGATGACGGCGGCCAGGATGGCCACAGCCGCGAAGCTGGCCGCGCCCAGGTCGGCCACCTGGACGGCGGGCGGCACGGGCTGACCCTGGCGGTCCACGTTGTAGCCCAGCACGCCGGCCAGGGACAGATAGTTGAGGTCGTGGCCCGCGCGGTCGCGATACGGGCCGGCCTGGCCGAAGCCGCTCAGGGTGGCGTAGATCAGTCGAGGATTGCGCTCGGACAGGACGGCGTAGCCCACGCCGAGGCGGTCCATGACGCCGGGCCTGAAGCTCTCGACCAGCACGTCTGCGCCCTCCACCAGGCGGAGCAGCAGGTCCCGTCCTGCCGCTTTCTTCAGGTCCAGTGTGAGGCTACGCTTGTTGCGGTTGACGAGCAGGAAGACCGAGCCCGTGTCGCCCTCGCCCGAAACGTAGTGCCGCGCTGGATCGCCCCCATTCGGCTCCTCCACCTTGATCACGTCAGCCCCCAGGTCCGCCAGCAGCATGGTGCAGAACGGCCCCGGCAGCAGCCGCGTCAGATCGAGGACGCGAATCCCTTCGAGCGCCGTCACCTGCGGAGCAGATCGAGCGTGCCGTTGGGGTCGGTGGCGCGGATGGGCTCGGCCAGTTTGGGGGAGCGCGCGCGTAGCGCCTCGTACATGCCCCAGGCCACGCGCCGGTAGGAAAAGTGGCCTTGCGGCTGGGTGCGCTGCTCGACGATGTACGCGGCCTCGGACCAGTCCATCTTGAACAGGCAGCGGGTTCGATACGCCAGGGGCAGCAGGTAGTCGGCGGCCCTGGACGAGGCACTGCGAACGGCAGCCGCGGCCTGCTCAGCCTTCAGCAGGCTTTCGACGTACAGGTCGCCCAGCCCGGCCTCGAGCGCGTTTCCAGCAGCCTGAGGTCCCAGGCCCTGCTCAAAGACAGCCTCGGGCTGCTCGAAGCCGTGTCGCCACGTGAGTGGCTGGTGCACCTGCACGCACCGTCGGTGACGATGCAGGTCGCGGAACGAGCCCAGGTCCACCAGCACATCGAACGCCAGCGCGTAACCGCCGCGGTGCTCGCGCAGCAGGTCGTCGTGTCGGCCACGCTCACGCGTGGAGAGATCGAAGACCTCCTCCACTTGCGCCTGGCTGATGCTCGCCACCACCGCGTTGATCTGCCGCAGGCTGTGCCCGGCAACGTCGTGCCGATACAACAGCGTCGCCACGATCTCGCGCAGCGGGTCGGTAAACGGCTCAGGCAGATCCACCATGACCGAGCAGTCCGCGTCACCAAGCGGCGCGAGCAGAGCCGCGGCGGCCGCAGCAAGGTCGTGCTCAGCG
Source organism: uncultured bacterium (assembly GCA_966426465.1). Classification (GTDB taxonomy): domain Bacteria; phylum Chloroflexota; class UBA6077; order UBA6077; family CF-72; genus CF-72. The sequence continues at coordinate 4,013 of CBJLVJ010000147.1, forward strand.
GAAGCCTGATACGCCGACGCGTCGGCGTACTTGACGAGCGTCGGCGCGGCCGGCGCCTGTGGCTCTGAGCTGAGTGGCGCCGAAGCCGGGGCCTGACACGCTGCCTTCAATTCAGCACCAATGGCGCGCACCTCCTCGTAGGCCGACCCGAGCAGGCGCGAAATCTGACGCTCGAGCACCCGCGCGCTGACGATCTGGCCGACGCTGGTGTGCGTCGCGAGCGGCAACAACGATCGGGCGACGTCAAAGGCGCGCGCACGCAACGTGCGGCGGTACGTCGCCTGGCTCATCTCGCCTGGCCGCGGCACCACCTCCATCAGGTGCTCGAGCAGCGCCGCGCTCAGTCCCTCATACGCGCCGAACAGGCCTTCGGCCGTACGCGCAAAGACATCCTCGGCCTTGGTCCCGACGACCTCAGCCGGCACGTGCCAACCCGTCTTTCGGAAGGGCTGGTAGCGCGTGCTGCGCTCCTGGCCATCCCAGACCGGCTCGTCGACCACGGCCATGGCCGCCAGGATCGAGACCTGCTCGAGCCCGAACACGAGGTGCGCCAGGTCGGCGATCGAGCGGTGGCCGTACTGGAAATAAAAAGTATTGAGGAACTGTTCGGCCTTCTGCGCGCTCAGCTCCTGAATGGTCTCGAGCATGCTCTCGCTCGAGCGCGAATACCTGGCCAGAGCGTAGGCCTGGACCTCGGGCGGAACCCCGACGACTGAGTAGATCCGCCGTGGCGGATAGGCTGCCGGAGTGTCGTCAGGCGGTGTGCTGAGCGCTGAGACCGCGGGCGTGGGCATCGGCTTCCCCAACCAGTTCGATTGGATCGCCAGGTCGGACCACGCCGCCCCTGACCACCCGCGCCATCTTACCCGTGCGGCCGACCAGTGCCTTCAGCGCGTTGGCGTGCACTTCGAGCAGTTCACGGCAGGCCGGCCGATCGCCGGTAATTTCGAGTTCGGCTTCGCCGACGCGCAGACGCGTGCCATCCTGAAGCTGCATCACCGCCACGCCTTCGACGGTGATGTTCTCGCCCAGCACGCCGGGCTTCACCGGCATCCCAGCCTGCGCCAGCTCCTCGACGGTCTCGACATTCAGAATGCTCACCTGGCGCTCCGGACGGCCGGCATGGCGGTCGCCCTCCAGGCCGAAGTTCGCCACGAGCCGTCCTTCGGCACGGGGGAGCTTCCTGAACTGCTTCTGCGAGTTGCCGTTGATCGAGACCAGGCGCGCCTTCATTCGTACCAATGATAGTGGGTCAAGATCGTGATTGGCAGGATATTGGCTTCCACGACTCGCGAAAAACCCACTACCCTGGCACGGTGCCACTGCTCGCGGGCCGCCGCGGCCTCATCTTCGGCGTAGCCAATCGCCGCAGCATTGCGTGGGCCATCGCACAGGCCCTCGCCAGCGAAGGCGCCGAGCTGGCCTTCACCTATCAGGGCGAGCGTATCGAGCAGGGCGTGCGCGACCTTGCCGCGACCGTCAACAGCCCGCTAGTGGTGCCGGCTGACGTCACACGCGATGAGGATCTCGATGCCGTCTTCGACGCGGTGGAGCGGACCTGGGACGGCCTCGACATCCTGGTGCACAGCGTGGCCTACGCGCCAGCGCAGACCTTCGAGCAGCCATTCGCGGCGACGAGCCGCGCGGACTTTCTGGCTGCCATGGACATCAGCGCGTACTCGCTGATCGGTATGGCGCAGCGCGCCTCGCCGCTGATGGACAAGAGTGGCGGGGGCACCATCGTCACCATGACGTTCAACGCCTCCCAGCGGACCTACCCGAACTACAACATCATGGCCGTCGCCAAGGCGGCGCTGGAAGCGGAAGTGCGATACCTGGCGTTCGAGCTTGGCCCGCGGAATATTCGCGTCAATGCCATCTCGGCCGGCCCGGTGCGGACGCTTGCCGCGCGCTCGATCACCGGCTTCACGGTCATGGAGGAGCACACCGAGCGTAATGCTCCGCTCCGCCGCAACATCTCGGCTGAGGACGTTGGAGGAGCAGCGCTGTACCTGTGCAGCCCTCTGGCAAAGAACGTCACGGGCCACGTGCTCATGGTCGATGCCGGCTACAGCATTCTCGGGATGAGTGCCGCCGCGGATTCGGGCTGAACATTGCGGCCGAGCGACGGCCGGGGTAGTGTTGATTGAAGACTCCGCCCCACGTGCGGCTGCTCCCGATGCGGCCGTCGTGGGCCTGAGCGACGAGATCTGTGACCCGCAGCAGCTTCTCTCACCTGCTCACGCGATGTGTGGCTCGTCCGAGCCTGTCGCGCGTTCTGCTGTGGTCGGGCGGGTTGCTGGTCGTCCTGTCACTGGACATCCTCGCCGTCAGCACACTGCGAACCTGGCAGCACCAGGTCACGGCGTCCGCGGCGGATGTCGTCTCGAGCGGGGAGCGCCTGGCGGTCGTTGCCGAGCTGTCCGCGACACCCCCGACCAGCTCGGTTAGCGGCGCGGAGCCGACCGCAGAGCCGCGGCAGGTCGACACTCCGCCCGCCGTGGTGGCGAGCATGCCCGAGGCGACGCCGACACCGGGCCTGGCAGCCGTCGCAGCGCCTACCACGGCCGCGGCCACGGCGACGGTCGAGCCGACGCCAGCACCCACACCTGAGCCGACGGCAGCGCCGACGCCGGAACCAGCACCGAGTTACGGACCCGCGCTGTGGTTCACCATTCCGCGCATCAAGGTCGACGAGCGGGTCATGGAAGTTGGCGTCGAAAA
>CBJLVJ010000148.1:0-6642 GCA_966426465.1 uncultured bacterium
TGCGGACTTGCTCCCCAGGGCTCCGCGCCCTGGACCCCGCGTGTGGACCGCCTGTGTCACCCTCGCTAGCCTCCCGCTTCGCGACGCCTGCGACGCTAGCGTCTGGTGCGCGTGCGTCTGCGTGTGCCGCGGGCGCGCTCGACCAACGCCGGCGCGCCAGTCCCGCACATTCAGCGCGCCAGGTTCGACGCCGCCAGTCCCGCGTGGTGAGCTCGAGCAGGTCCAACGCGGCCAGTCCGCATGTCGAGCGCGATCACGTCCGGCGTGGCCAGGCCCGCGTATGGAGCTGGACCAGGTTCGGCGGGTCCCCGGCTATGGAGTTGGACGAGGTTCGGCGGGTCCCGCGTATGCAGCTCGACCAGGTTCGGGGCGGTCCATCTGTTGGGGGCGACCAGGTCGTGCGCCACGGGTCTCGCGACAGCGGGAGGATAGCGAGGGTGACACAAGCGGTCCAAACGCGGGGTCCAGGGCGCGGAGCCCTGGGGAGCAAGTCCGCAGACTTGCGACTACACAAACAAACTCGTTCCCAGCTCCTTATGGGCGCGACTACCAAAAAACTCTTGTGTTTAGCTCAATCTTGTTCAGGTGATCTCGAGGATCTTGAGATTGAAGGCGCCGGCTGGGGCGACGACGGTGACCTCGTCGCCGACGCGCTTGCCGATGAGCGAGCGGCCGATGGGCGACTCGTTCGAGATCAGGCCTCGTCGCGGGTCGGCTTCGTGCGACCCGACAAGATAGTAGGTCTCCTCTTCACCCTCGGAATCGACCACTTTGATGTGCGCTCCCATGCGCACAAAATCGCCCTTGGTCGCCGGCTCCTCGATGAGCTTGGCAGCCGACAACATCCGTTCGAGCTCTTGAATGCGACCCTCGACGAAGGCCTGTTCAGCTTTGGCCTCGTCGTACTCGGCATTGTCGACGGTATCGCTGAATTCTTTGGCCCGACGGATTTGCTCCTCGACTTCGTGCCTGCGGACTGTCTGCAGCTCGCGCAGCTCGGCGGTGAATCGCTGCTTTCCTTCGGGTGTGAGATATACGACCTTTTCTTGCATGCCTCCCGCCCTTTTCTACGCCCGGCGGAGTATAGGTGGCCCCCCTGCAGGTGTGGAAGCCAGCCCGCTGGAGCAGGTTACCGATGGGTTGACGTGATCAGCGCTGGTCCAGCCACGTAGGTGTGGGCCTGCAGGCGCAACGTTCGGGGGCCGCAGCCCCACGCCTCCACCTCCACGGTCTGGCGCTGGTAGATCCCCTGGCCTACTTCCTCATAGCGGTCGAGCGCTTCTACGTCATCAGCGCTGAGGTCCGTGAGCACCAGCCCGTCGACCCATCGACCCTGTGCGGCCACGATGTACGGGTACGGGTACATGCCCGAGCTGATGCGCTCAAACCCGTGCAGCCGGGCGCGCAATTTCTCTCCGCCATGACGGTGGCCGAGCACCTCGTCGAGACAACGCGGGTCAACCAGAGTGCCATACGCAAAGAGATCAGCCATGGTGCTGCCACGCTGCAGCGAGCATGTATCCATCTGGGATGGGGTCATGATTACAGTGACGTTACGTCTCGTCACCGCGAGTCCAGAGCCTCGTTGAGATTGTTGGCCGGGTCCCGCTACGACAGTATGCTACGCGGGCTTTGACCACACCATCTAATTCGACGGGAGCTACTCTTTTGGCGGCCTGGCTCACATTTTTCTCAGCCTCTGGGCGCGGTGCGCTCAAGCGCCTGCCTTCGGTGTCCCTGGCCGTGCTCCTGCTCGTAGCTGGTCTGGTGTCACCCGCGGCATCCTTCGCCGACGACGATCAGCAGGCCGCCGAGGCCGACGTGACCACGCAAAACGACCCGCGCGCGTTCGTCCAGACGGGCTTCCGCATCGATCGCGACTCGTTCTGGGAGTACTTCTCGCATCGCGGCGGGGTCAGCACGTTTGGCTATCCGGTCAGCCGCGACTTTCCCTTCGAAGGGTGCACCGCGCAGTTCTTCCAGCGCATCGTGATGCAGCAGTGCGGCACCAACGGCGTCGGGACGATGAACCTGCTCGACGAGGGTCTGCTGCCGTACACACACATGAACGGCAGCTCGTTCCCGGCGAGCGACAGCGCACTGACTGCGAGCACTCCCAAAGTCACCGACCCGAATTACGCAAGCGGCATCCTCGACTTCGTGCGCAGCACCGCGCAGGACTCGTTTGAGGGCCAGACGGTCAACTTCAAGAAGACCTTCTTCAACACGATTACACCCGATATCGCCGGGACAGACGACCCGAACATTCTCGGTTTGCTCGATCTCGAAATGTGGGGCGCACCGACCAGCAAGCCCGCCTACGATCCCACAAACCGCAACTTCATCTATCAGCGCTTCCAGCGCGGCATCATGCACTACGACAAGACCTGCGGCTGCACCCAGGGTCTGTTACTGGCCGACTACCTGAAGGCGCTCATGACCGGCGACAACCTGCCGCCCGATCTGGCCGCGGAGGCCGCCAACAGCCCGCTGTTCCGCTCAGCGACCGCCGCGGGCACAGCGCCGTTCGGCACCACCTTCGGCAACGCCTTCGTCAAGGGCACTGGCAGCGTGACCGCCAACACCCTGGCTCCGGCGATGGCGCCGCTGCCGACAGCGCCGGTGGCCAACCAGACGCCGCTGGCTCCGCCACCGCCCGTGCCGAGCCCGGATTACGGTCTGAGCATGTTCCTGTGGGGCCAGCCGACGACGACGGATCGCGACCTGAAGATCGCCAACACCTCGAACTTCCACTGGCAGAAGGCGCTGTTCCAGTGGCGCACGATCGAGGGCGCGGGCAAGGGCGTCTACGACTGGTCGGAAGCCGATCGCATCGTCAAGGCCAGCGCCGCGCACGGCATCAAGATCATCGCTCGTATCGACTTCGAGCCAATGTGGTCACGCAAGGACGGCGCGCACAACGGCCCGCCCGACAACTACCAGGACTACGCTGACTTCATCTCGGTGTTTGCCAAGCGCTATGGCCCGGGCTCAACCATCGGCCGCGTCGACGCCATCGAGGTGTGGAACGAGGTCAACCTGAACCGCGAGTGGGGTGACCAGCCGATCAACCGCCAGCAGGCGGCCGACTACGTGCGCTTGCTGAGCGGGGCGTATCGCGCGGCCCATGCGGCCAACCCGAACATCACCGTCATCACGGCTGGCCTGTCGCCGACGGGCGTGCATACCAGTGAGGCGTGGGACGACGCGGAGTACCTGCAGTGGCTGTTCGACGCGGGCCTGAAGGGCGGCATCAACTACGACGTGCTCGGCGCGCACGGCAATACCCAGGCGCCCGAGGTCGACGCACCGCTCAACTCGCTGCCTGCCTTCGGCCATCCGAGCTTCTACTTCCGACGCATCGAGCAGCTGCGCGACATCCAGGTCAAGGCCGGCGACAGCAACCGACAGATCTGGCTGCTCGAGTTTGGCTGGACTGCCGACAAGGTGCACTCGAGCTACGCCTGGTTTGCCGTGAGCGAAGACAAGAAGGCCGACAACATCATCAAGGCGTTCCAGTACGCGAAGCAAAACTGGTCGCCGTGGATCGGTGTGATGACGCTGTGGACGCTGGCGGATCCAACGTGGACGCCGGATCGCGAGGAGTACTGGTGGGCCATCGACAACCCGGACGGCTCGGCCCGCCCCGCCCTGACCGCGGTGCAAACCGCGCGCGTCAACGGCTTGCTCTGAGGTACGCCTATACTTGGGCACGGAGGGAGGTCGAAAGGCCTCCCTTTTTGTGTCTATGGTGCGCCTCGTCGCAAGCTCCCTCTGCCTGCTCGCGGTCCTCGCGTGCGGCAGCCCCGCGCCACCAGCCGCGCCGACGGTACCGCCCGCCGTTGCGCCCAAACCGGCCGCGTCACCGGTGGCCTCGCCAGCGCCCTCGCCATCGCCGCTGGCCAGCGCCCGTGTCCCAACCACCGATCCTTCAGTCCACGTCTTTCTGTGGGGTAATGCGAGCACCACCGCGCGCGACCTTCAGCTCGCCAGAGATGGCGGCTTCCACTGGGTCAAGCAGCGCTTCGAGTGGCGCAACATCGAAGGCAAGAGCAAAGGCGATTTCGAGTGGAACGAGCCAGACCGCATCGTCGACGCTATCTCACAGGCGGGGCTGAAGATCATCGCGCGTGTCGATAACCAGCCAAAATGGGCCGCCTCCTCGGTCCAGTGGCCGGGCTCCGGCCCGCCAGACAATCCGCGCGACTGGTCGGACTTTCTTGGCGCGCTGGCCGCGCGCTACAGGGGCAGGATCCAGGCATACGAGATCTGGAACGAGCCAAACCTGGACCGCGAGTGGGGTGGCAAACGGCCAGACCCGAGTGCGTACGCGAGCATGCTCAAGGCCAGCAACCAAGCCATCAAGGCCGCCGACCCCGACGCGCTGGTGGTCTCGGCCGGCATGTCGCCGACGACCGACACCAGTGAGCACGCCATCCCGGACATGGAGTTCATTCGCCAGATGTACGCGGCGGGCGCTCGCGGAAGCTTCGACATCCTCGGCGTTCATGCCGCCGGGTACAAGGCCGAGCCCTGCGCCGATCCAGGCCAGGTCGCCCAGAGCCCGGAGTTGACGAACCACGACCCGAGTCCGCCCGAGCTCAGGCGCATCTATGCCTTTCGCCACGTCGAGGACGTGCGCGCCCTGATGGTCCAGCAGGGCGACGCCGACAAGCAGATGGGCGTGCTCGAAATGGGCTGGACGACCGATGCGCGGCCTGGCTCGCCGTACGCCTGGTTCGCTGTCGATCGCGATCAGCAGGCCAGAAACGTGGTGGGCGCGTTCCAGTGCGCCCGCCAGCTGTGGCAGCCGTGGATGAGCTTTATGACCGTCATCTATATTCCCGATCCGGCCTGGACGCAGCAGGACGAGCAGTACTGGTGGAGCATCACCAATCCCGACGGCATGCCGCGGCCGGCCTACACTGCCTTGAAGGGCTTTCTCACCGCGGGCCAATGACCACCGTGCGGACGCCACTGGTTCGGGACCGCCTGGCGGCGCTGGTGCGCCAGGCCGTAGCCAGGTCGCAGGCGACCGGCTACTTGCCCAATGTCACGCTGCCCGAAGTGAACGTGGAGCGGCCACCCAGGGCCGAACAGGGCGATTTCGCCACCAACTTTGCGCTGCGGGCCAAACGCGCGGTCGGTCCGCGCGGACCCAACCCGATGGACATCGCCTCGGCCATCTCGGCGCAGATCGCCCAGGACCCGCCGGCGTATCTGGCTGGTGTGGAAGCCGCCCCACCTGGCTTCCTGAACTTCACCCTGGCCGACGACTGGCTGCGGCAGCAGGTCGATGCGATCCTGGCCGACGGCCCGCGGTTTGGTTCCGTGCCGCTTGGTAACCAGGCGCGCGTGCAGGTCGAGTTCGTCAGCGCCAACCCCACCGGGCCGGTGCACGTCGGCACGGCGCGCAACGCGGCGCTGGGCGACAGCATCTCCCGTGTGCTGGCCGCCGCGGAATGGCAGGTGGAGCGCGAGTACTACTACAACGACGCTGGCGCGCAGATGGAGCATCTGGCGCGCAGCGTGTGGAAACGCTACCAGCAAGCGCTCGGAAGAGACGCCGAGCTGACCGAAGACGACTACCAGGGGGAGTACATTGTCGAGCTGGCGCAGGACATCCTGCTCGAATACGGCGACCGCTTCGCGTCGGTGCCCGAGGACCAGGCCGCCGAGATTGGCGCGATCGCCGCGCGGCGCATTATGCACTGGATCGAGACCGACCTCGAGCGCGCGCGGGTGCACTTCGATAGCTGGTTTTCGGAGGCGCGCGTCATTCGCGAAGGCGATTTCGAGCGGGTGCTCGATCTGTTGCGCGAGCGCGGCCTGGTCTACGAGCGCGAAGGGGCGCAGTGGCTGCGCTCGCAGGACCTGGGCGACGAGCGCGACCGCGTCCTGATTCGCTCCGATGGGCGGCCAACCTACACCGCCACCGACATCGCCTACCACTACGACAAGTTCTTCGTGCGCGCATTCGACCGCGTCATCGACGTATGGGGGGCCGACCATCAGGGCCAGGTCCCATCGATGAAGGCGATCATCAAGAACCTGGGCGCCGAGCCCGAGCGCTTCGACATCGTCATCTATCAGATGGTCAACGTGCTGCGCCATGGTGAGGTCGTGCGCATGGGCAAGCGGGCGGGTAATTTCGTCACGCTGGGCGAAGTGCTCGACGAGGTCGGCGTGGACGCCACCCGCTGGTTCCTGGTCAGTCGTTCGGCGGATTCGATGATGGAGTTCGACCTGGACCTGGCCGCCAGGCAATCCAGCGAAAATCCGGTGTATTACGTCGAGTACGCACACGCTCGGCTAGCCAAGGTGCTGCGCGATGCCGACCCCAGCATCGATTGGCGGACGGGCGACGTTCAACTGCTCACCCAGCCGGCCGAGTTGGCGCTCATCCGTCGCATGTTGCAGCTGCCCGAGGTGGTCGAGCTGGCCGCTCGCAACCTGGCGCCTCAGCACGTCCCGCACTATGCCTACGAGCTGGCGCGCGCCACGCAGGCCTGGTACGACTCGGGTAACGACGATCGGAGCTTGCGCATCCTGTGCGAGGATCGGTCGGTCCAGGCGGCCCGCCTCAAGCTGGCCGAAGCGGCGCGCCAGGTGCTGGCCAACGCGCTGGACCTGGTGGGGGTC
>CBJLVJ010000149.1:0-6639 GCA_966426465.1 uncultured bacterium
ACGTGTGTCTGGGTCAACAGATAATCCAGCACGCCGGCGACGTCGTTGTACATCCACTTCCAGACAAGCACCGACACCAGGGTCGGCATGGCGTATGGAAGCATGACAATGGCCCGCCACAGGCCCCGCAGCGGAATGGATTCGTTGATGACCAGCGCCACGGCCAGGCCGATCGCCAGCTTGCAGCCGATCGATCCGGCGGTGAACACGAAGGTGTTACGGGTGGCCATCCAGAAGGTGCCGTCGCTGACCAGCACCGCGTAGTTCTGCAAGCCGATCCAGGGCGCATCCTCGAGACCGAGCAGCTTCTTGTGGAAGCTGAGCCACAGCGCGCGCGCGAACGGTAGCCCGACCAGGACCGTCATCAGGAGGGCGCCTGGCAGCAACAGCCCGTACCCGAACAGCGCCTCGTCCACGCCCAGCCGGTGCCGCTGGACCGACGAGATCGCCTGCAGCCTGGCGCCAACGCGGATTGCCATGCCAGTGCTACCGCTACATCTTGAACTTGGCTTTGGCCTTGTCGGCCGCGTCGGCCAGGATCTTGACGCCTTCTTCGACCGATTTGCCCTGCACCACGATGGCCTGGAGCATGTCGTTGGTGGCACTGATGGTGATGTCGTCGTAGATCGGCGTGAGGCCCGTGTCCGCCGTGGCCGCGAGCGCCCACGGCACGATGTTCTCGGTGACTTCCTTGTTCCACTCGTCCTGGGTGAAGAACGGCAAGGTCAGGTAGTTCTTCATGATCGGGAACCAGTACGAGCCGGCCTTTTCCAGTTGCGTCGGATAGCGGTCCGCGGCCAGGATCATGCGCGCCACCTGCATGGCCTCGTCGATCACCTGGCTCTTCTTGTTGATGACGAGCGTGGCGGCTCCCGACGTTTGCACGAAGGTGCCCGGTTTGGCCTGTGACGGGAACGCCTGGAGGTACGTCCTGGACAACAGATCTTTATCCGAGTCACGCATGGCCAGCACGATGCTGCCTGGATTCGACACTGCCGCGACCTGCTTCGACAACCATGCCTCGTTGTTGCCAGACGCCTTCTGACTCACCACACCCGCCGGCATCATCTTGTTCTTGAACAGGTCCGTGTAGGCCTTCACACCCGCGATGTTCTGCGGCGTGTTGATCGTGGGCGTTCCCTCTTTGTCGAACAAACGCCCACCGAATGCCCACATAAACTGGAGACAGTTGCCGCCCCAGTCCGCTTCGGTCATCTGGCCGTCGAACGCGTAGAAGCCTTCGCTGGGTTTGTTGACCTTCTGGAACGCGTCCATCATCTGGTCCCAGGTCTTGATGGGCACGCTGACGCCGACTTCCTCGAACTTGTCCTTGCGCAGGTGCAGGAACCACGGCTCGGTGTTCATGGGTACCGCGATGCGCTTGCCGGCCGCGTTCTTCGAGGCGCCCTCGGCCAGGTCGAGCCAGCCGCCGCCGGACTTTCCAATGTCGTCGTACAGCGGCTGCACCTCCAACGCGTATCCGTTCTGGTCCCAGAGCGCGGGCGCGTAGGTGTACGTGATGTCCGGCACCACCCCGGACTCCATCGCCACGACTTCCTTCTGAGGGTGCTCGTCGTTGGTGAACAACTGGACGCTGACGTCGAAGCCGCCTTTTTGCCCCGCAAGTTTGACCGACTCGGTCAGGTAATCGTTGGATCCAGGCAGGAACTGCTGACGACCCCAGAACACGACCTGCTTGCGCTGGCCCGAGCCCGCGGCCGGCGCGGCCGTTGTGCCGCCGCCCGCCCCCGGAGCCGCCGGGCCCCCACACGCCGTCACCAGGGACACGGCCACGGTGCCGGCCACCGCTGTCAACAACGTGCGCCTGGAGACTAGCCTGGCGTGTGTCATTCTGTGAGCTACCCCCTTGCGAGCAAGGGTACTACGGAGAGGCTTGATGCGCATCGGTGATGTTCGCCTGCGGCAGGTCAGTGGCCGCATGTCCTTCGATGGCGAGTTCTGGGAAGAGCGCCTGATCCGGCCCGTCGACATCTATCCCGCCTATCGCGCCCAGGGCCCGGACGTCCTGCCCAGGGCCGACGACGGCACCTACCGCCTCGAGGCGTTCTTCGTCGAGATCGAATCCGACGACGGGCTGATTGGCATCGGTGGGCCGATCCCGCTCGAGCAGGCGTTTGTGGTCGACGTCAATCTGCGCCCGCATCTGCTCGGGCTCGATCCGCTGGCCCACGAGCTCGCGTGGGACATCCTGTACCGCGCGTCGGTCCACGGCCGCAAGGGCCTCACCATGATGGCTATCAGCGCCGTTGATTGCGCGCTGTGGGATCTCAAGGGCCGCTACTACAACACGCCGGTCTACCGCCTCCTCGGCGGCCCCACCCGAGACGAGATCCCAGCCTATGCCAGTGCATTGGGCTACTCGATCGAGCCAGACCGCGCCGCCGAGCGGGCGCGCGAGTTCGTCCGCCAGGGCTTTACCGCCACCAAGTGGTTCTTCCGCTACGGACCAGCCGACGGACCGGAGGGCATGATCCGCAATGCACAGCTGGTCAGCGCGCTACGCGGCGCGGTTGGCGACACCGTCGACGTGATGCTCGATTGCTGGATGAGCTGGGACGTGCCGTACACGATCCAGATGGCGGAGCGACTCGAGGAGTACGAGCCACGCTGGCTGGAGGAGCCAGTGCTTCCCGACAAGATCGAAAGTTACGCCGAAATCCGCCGACAGGTCCGCGTGCCAATCGCGGGTGGAGAGCACGAGTACACCCGCTGGGGGCTCAAGGCGCTGATGGACGCCGAAGCGGTCGACGTGCTCCAGCCTGACATTTACTGGGCCGGCGGCATCACCGAGATGCTCAAGATTTGCGCATTGGCGTCGACCTACGACCTGCCAGTCATTCCCCACGGGCACTCGACGCCGGCTTCCGCGCACCTGATCGGTTCGCAACCGGTCACTGTCTGTCCCCGCCTGGAGTACCTGGTCAAGTGGAACGAGGTCCACCAGTTCTTCCTGAAGACACCACTCAAACCGCAAGACGGTGTCGTGCGCCTGCCCGACACACCGGGGCTTGGCATGGACCTCGACGAAGCCAGGATTGAGAGCCAGCGCGTGGTGCGCTGGTAAGACCGCCACCGACGGCCTTGCGCGCTGTCGGGCCCTGTGGAGGGCGCCATGACAGCGCACATGGGCGTCGTGTCGGGGAGCGACGCGTTTCACCTGCGCAGCGTGCGCGTCTGCGTCCCCGTGTTCACTGGTTATCCGCGCATCCTGCGCGGGCCCCCAACACGTACGGCGAGGACGCTGAAGGATCTCCCATTTGCGCGCACACCGGAGTGTCTGTCGCGCTGTGCGTCCGCCCGCCGTCTCGGTTGGTTACGCCGTGAAGATACCCCGCTACGGTGGTCCAATCGTCCGTAAAACCACGTAAATCGCGGCGAGCGGACCGCGTACGAAATTACACGGAAGCGAGTGCGTTGCGGTACGCCGTCTGGAAGGCAGGATCCGTCCAGAATTGGCCAGCCAGGACTTGCTGTGCGATCGCTACCGCCTCGACGGCAGCCTTGTTGGCAGCCCGCGCCTGGGCCGCATCGGTGGCCTGGTTGGCAGCCTGAATGTACGCATCCAGCGCCTTCTGGACAGGTGCATCCGAACCCGCTCTGGCCTGCAACGTGGCGAGCAGGGGCGCCAGGCGCTGCTCGGTGGCGGAGCGGGCGGCCGCCGCCGCGGCGGCGTGGTTGCCGCCGTCCCACGTCGCCAGGCTCTTGCGGAGGTCGTCCTGGAGCGCGCCGAGCATCGCCGCGGAGTGAACGTCGTCGTCCGAGAAGCTGGTCCTGGCGACGTCCGCGTTACGGGCTGCCGCGTTCAGCAAATTGACTCCATAGTTGTAGCGGTCCAGCAGCGCGGCCACGCTCGCCGCCGCGTCGGACGCATTGACACTGGAACCCGACAAGGCTTGATCGGCCACGCCCAGAGCAGCATCGGTCTCACGTTCCGCGTCCGCCGACCGGGCGCCAATGAGCGCACGGGCATCGGGCCAGCGCGACTTGAAGGTACCAAACGCGCTAACCGCGCCCGCGGTGTTGCCTGCTTTCAGTGCCGGGCTGACCGAGCGCAGCGGCGCGCGAGCGATCCGCACTGTGGCGAGGTCGTCGAAAAGTGGGCTCAAGGCCGCGCCGGTGTCCGACAGCTGAATGGCCTGGTCGTACTGCCCGATCATCTCGCGCAGCATCGTCATGACCCTGGCGGAGTCCACCTGCGGCGCACCGAGCGCGTCGACAATATCGGCCTGGTAATGGCTTTCGATCTCGCCGTACAGCGCCCGCGAGCGAAAGTTGACGTACACCTCGATGCCGTTCCACTCCGAGTCGAAGGCATCCATCGCGGCACGCGCGCCGGCGACGTTGCCACCCTGCAGCGCGCTCATGGTTTCCTCGAGCCGGCGTCGTGGCCCCGCCACCAGCTGGACTTCCTTGCGACCGCTGGTGGTCACAGGCGCGGCAGGAAGCGTGGCGGCCGCCGCCGCGGTCGGGGCAGCCGGCGGAGCGGCTACCGGCACGCTGCTGGTGCAACCCGCCACCAGCAGCATGAACACACTCGCAACCACGCGCGCCAGGTTCACACCGCTAGCGCGAAACCGGCCCCGCAGCACCACGCCCGCGGCCAGGAGCAGCAGCACCACCTGGGCGATGGTTGTCGGCCACGTCGGGTAGACACCGATTACGTCAATCGAGGCAAGGAAGCTCGCGCTGCCGTCAGGCAGAATGCCGGCCACCTGCAGGGCATGGATACCGGTGCCCGTAAATTTGAAGCACAGGTAGAAGACGAGCACGCTGGCCACGGTGAAAAACGGTCGCATCGGGATGCGTACTCCTACCACCACCATGAGGAAGCCGAGCGCGGACAGAAGCAGCACGCCCAACCCGAGCCCGATCAGCAGATCGGCATTCGTGATGTTGGAGGCCATGCCAAGATAGAACAGCGCCGTCTCGCCGCCCTCCCGGAAGACTGCCAGGAAGGCCAGCATGGCCAGACCGAAGAGCTGGCCGCCGGCGACTGCCTGCGTCGTGCGCTGTTTGATGTAGCTCTGCCATCCGCCCAGGCTCGCCTTGCTGTGCAGCCAGTAGCTGATGTACACCAGCATGGCCGCGGCAAACAGGCCGATGACGCCCTCCATGATCTCGCGGTTGCTCGGGTTGATGATGGCTCCGAAGAACGCCTGAATGGCCACGCCAAGCACGATGCTGGCCAGTACGCCAGCCGACGCGCCTGTCCATAACCAGCGTTGACCAGCCGCATTGCCCGCCTTCTTCAGGAACGCGGACAGCGCCACCATGACCAGCAATGCCTCGAGCCCTTCCCGAAGCAGGATGATCGTCGCGTCGAAAACGCCGTACCGCTGGCCGTCGCGGAAGGGCTCGAGCCGGGTGGCCATGCGCGTAAGCACCTTGTCTGTCTCGGGCGAACGCTGGCTGGCCAGTGTGGTCGCCAGGGCCATGTCAGTCTCGGTCTGGCGGTACGCGTCAGCCGAGCGGGTCTTGACCTCGCCCTCGACGTCCAGCCAGGTTGACTCGAACGTCTTCAGCCGGGCGGTCGCAGTGGCGTAATCGCCGTTCGAGACATCCGCCCGAGCCTGCGCCAGCAGGTCGAGCAGCGTGCCCACGTTCGGTTTGCTCGCGCCCTGTGGCGTCGCCGAAATACCGCTCGTGCTGGCGGGTGTGACACCCGAGACGAACGACTGTTGCTCGCGGTCCAGTGCCGACAGTGCGGCGATCAGCCCGTCAGTGTCGACAGGCTGTTCGTCAAGCTCGGTCGAGACGCTGTCCATGGCGCGTTCGATGGCACGGTAGGCGTCGCTCGAACTGGCCCGGACGCCGTCCTCGATGGCCGACCAGGTCGTTTCATACTGGCTATACGCGACTCGAGCGCCAGCCAGGTCGCCGCCTCGGGCCGCAGCAAGCGAGTGCTGCACCGACTGATTGGCATCGCGCACGTCGTCCTGAGGTCCTGCCGCGTTTGCCAGTCCCACACCGGCGAGCATCAACAGAGACGCCGCCGCGATTGCCTTCAGTGCCAAGGATCCCACGTTCACCCCGCTCCATTAGCCGAGATACAGCTCAGACATTAACCTTAGCTAACAGTGCATGTCAACCAGAGTTAACTATGGCGCCAGGGCAGCGGCGCGCGGTATTCGATTGGTCGCGCTCTAGTCGAGCGGGCTGATGCTCCCCGACTGCGGCAGGTCGCTCCTGGTGTGCTCGTGCAGTCTGGAACGCAGAATCGTCAAGCGTACGATCTCGCGGGGTGACAGGTAGGTGCTCGCAGGTCGGCCAAACGTATACGGCCAATCCGAGGTGTCGGCGCGGTCGGGCTCGATCGACATGGGTGCGGTCTCCAGGCTCAGAGGGTGCTGTGCAGCGGGTGCTGGTGCCAGGCAATGTACGCCGCATCTGGCCGCTATCCATTCGTACAACCCCGTAGAAATGGGCCGACCCACCCCGCATGATTCGATCGGACTCAACCGACCGGTACGGGCTCGGTGCCTGGCTTTCGCGTGTCTCTGACCAGGAACAGCAGCGCCATGCCGACCAGGTAGGTAGCCGCCAGACGCGAGAACGCGAAGGCAAAACCGAAATTCTCCATCAGTACACCCGTCACCAGTGACCAGATCGGATCCGAGA
>CBJLVJ010000150.1:0-6566 GCA_966426465.1 uncultured bacterium
CGCGCTGCTCGGACCCCACGTCCTGGTCTCGGTGGCGGTCTACGGTGCGCTCGTCGGCGGCGCCATGTCGGTGGTGGTCCTGTTGCTCCGCCGGCGGCTGTTCATCACCTTCGGCGAAATGCTGGTGCTGGCTCGTGCGCCGACGCGCAGCGGCGCAACCGCACCTTATGGCGTAGCCATCGCCTCGGGTGTCTATCTGTCACTGATTCTGCCGTCGGTACTCCGCTGAGGTCCGGATTCATGCGAGAAGTTCGGCCAAAAGGGCTGCATCTTCCGAACCACATCACTTCCGACTTTCTCGTCACACATTGGCCTGGGAACGCGGCCAACACGTGAAACGACTCGGCAGATGCGTGGCCGCGTTCCCAGGCTCTCGTCAACGCAGTCAGTCGGTGGTGGAGTTCGGCATCGTGGCGATTTTGTTCACCCTGTTGATGTTCGCGGTGGTCGACTTCGGCCTGCTCCTCAACAGCTGGGTAGCGCTCAGCTCAGGTACGCGCCAGGTCGCTCGCGCGGCAACCATTGGCTATCCGGCGACCGACCTGCACAACATGATCGACCAGCTTCCGTTGCCTGGTGTGAGCCGCCAGTTCTATGCGCCGTTCGTCAAGTATTGCTGCGGCGAAAGTGGCTCGCATGACGAGATTGTGCTCACCGTGACCTATTTCGATGGATCTTCTGGGCTCGCCTGCATCCCGGGTGCTGCCGGCTGCACTCCTCTCGATCCGGTGAGTCGCGTCGACAACCACTACTGGGGTGGCGGATTCAACTGCACAACCTGGCCGACGCCGTGCGCCGGAATCCACCCGATGCGCGGCGACATGATCCTGGTCAACCTCTCCGCGCCCGGCATGGAGGTGGTCACGCCACTGGTCCGGCCCTTCTTCGGCTGTTCGAGTGACCAGCAACACTGCAACGTGCAGCTCGCCAGCTCGGCGATCATGCGCTACGAGGGCCAGTGACCCGTGCACCCGAAGCACCGTCAGCGGGCCCAGATCACCCCGCTCGCGCTGTTCGCCACGCTGGTGCTGGTGGGCGCGCTGTCACTGGTGGTGGACGCCGGCGTGTTCTTCGTCACGCAGCGCCAGCTGCAAACGGCGGTGGACGCCGCCGCGCTCGCGGCAGTGTGGTACTCGCCCGTCTGCAGTTACCTGGGCACCTCGGACTGTCAGACGGCACAGCCCGCTGTACCCACACCGCGGTGGCCGTGTGCCACCACAGCCGATTGCGTGGCGAATGCGGTCCTCCAGCAGAATCTGGGCTACACGGGTGCGCTGTGCCGTGATCTCGCGCCGAATCCCACCGGCCGCACAGACATCGTCACCGTCACCGTCAATGGCCAGCAAGTCTCCATGAACTACTACATCCTGACCGTCGACTGCGACGCGCCGTACTGGTTCGCTCGCGTCTTTCCGAGCGTTCCTGCCACCGCGCACATTCGCGCGTACGCGCGCGCCACCATCGGCTTTCCGACACCCACCGGCGTAGCGCCGACCTACAGCGGACCACCCCCCACACCACCGCTTGTTTCGCGGTTGGTCAGCTGATGAGCACGAGCATGCGAGGTAACGAGCAATGATCACTGGTGGTCCGAAGTCCTCGGGCCGCCGCGGGCCGCGGCTGGTCCTGGCAATCGCCCTGGGCGCCGCGGCGGCGGCCGGCGTCTACCTGTACGTCAGTAACGTTCAGCAAACGGCCCAGCAGACCGCGCGCGCGGCGGTCCAGCAGCAAGCCACGGCGACGGCTTCCCCGACACGCACCAGAGTGGTGGTGGCCAAGCTCACCCTGCCCGCGCAGACGGTTTTGACTCCAGACAACGCCGAGCTCCGCGACGTCGCCAACGACGCGCCCCAGCCCAACGCCGCCACGGCTATGACCGATGTGCAGGGCAAGGCGCTGACCGTGCCGGTTGCCGCGGGTCAGCAGATTCTCGCTCCGTTTCTCGCCAATCCGGATCAGCCCGATGTCAAAAAGCTCGCCGACCTGGTGCCGACCGGCAAGCGCGCCATGTCGGTGACGTTCAGCGAGCTGAACACGGCCGGCGGCCTGATCACTCCAGGTGACTACGTGGACGTGATCGGCGTCTTCAACCGCAACACGCTCGGCAAGGACCAATCGATGCTCCTGCTCCAGGACGTGCTGGTGCTCGCCGTCGCACAGAGCACGTCGGTCGACCAGCTCCCTCGCCAGGGCGCACCGGCCTCCAGCACACAGGCCCAGGCTGCCCAGGCTGCCCTTCCGCCGCCCACCCGCGGTGCTTCGAGCAGCGTTCCGCTGCCGCAGCCGACACCCGCCAGCGTCGCGTTCGCGCCGGCGCAGACCCGAACGGTGACCCTGGCGGTGGATCCCGAAGCAGCCGAGCGTCTTGCCCTGGCCGAAGACTACGGCCACCTGCGCTACATCGTTCGACCGGGCGTCGAACGCACCCAGTCCTCGGTCATCCCCGCCGACCTGAGCACCCTGGCCAGTCCGATCCAGGTGGCCGCCGGCCAGATCATCGCCACCGAAATCAGCCCGACCAACGCCCGAGTCGGCGACACCCTGGACGTCAGTATCACCGTCCGCAACACCTCCGATAAGCCGCTCCAGTCGATGGGGCCCGAGCCTGGCTTCACCTACGTACAGGGCCAGACGTACTTCACCCAGCAGTTCGCGTCAGATCCAGGTAAGTGGCGTGTCGCGCTCGGCACGGCGGGCCTGGACAGCACCGAGCTGCCCTACCGCTGGGGCCTTGGCGCTGACCTGGCGCCCGGCGCGACGACAACAGTTACCGGCCACGTCAAAATCACCCAGGACTTCAAAGCAACCAACTTCTGGGCCGCCCTGGTCAACGAGCCGAGCACGGTGGTCCAGACTGGCGTGGGCATGACGCTGGTCACCTCGCTGCCCCAGAACCTGGCCATCGTGGCCGTGGATGCCGCCAACGTGCGCAGCAGTCCATCTATCGCCTCCGGCGTGCTCGACCAGGTCAAGTACGGCACCGAGCTGCAGATCGTTGGGCAGAGCGCCGACTGGTTCAAGGTCAAATTGCCAGACCAGCGCGAGGGATGGGTCGCGGCTGGCTGGATCGTTACGGCCGGGCACTGACCGGCGGAAAGCAAGTAGCCAGTGGCCGAACTGCTCAAGATCCTGATCGTCGATCCGCATGCCGAAGCTGTGGCGCACCTCAGGCGTGCGCTGAACAGCTTCGGATCGCTCGAGGTCGTTGGCGACGCCGGCTTCGGGCCCATCGCGTCCACGTGGGCGCACACGCTCGATCCGGCGATCGTAATTGTGTCGGTCGAGGAGCCACTGACGCGCTCGCTGACGACGATTCAGGCGCTCGCACGCGGCAATCCACGCTGGACCGTGGTCGGGCTGGTGAGCCAGTTCGACCGCGAGGTCTTCCGCCGCGCGGTGCTGGCCGGCGCGCGCGACGTCCTGCTGCGCGGCTCGTCGCCCAGCGATCTGCACGACGCGCTGGTCCAGGCCCACAACGCCGACACGCTGCGCATCGCCTCGTCTGGCCACGACCCGACCGCCCCGACCGGCAGCGTGATCTCGCTGTTCAGCGTCAAGGGCGGTGTCGGCAAGACCACGCTGGCCACCAACCTGGCGGTCGCCCTGGCGCAGGAAAGCTCCGCGAGCGTGGCGCTGGTCGACCTGGACGTTCCGTTCGGCGACGTGGCGCTCATGCTGGACATCCATCCCGAGCACGACATCCTGGATGCCGTGGCGGACTCGACGTTCGACGATCTCGAGCGCTTGCAGAACCTGCTCGTGCGCACGCCCCACGGGGTGCACGTGCTGGCTGCGCCGCTGGCGCCCGACGATGCCAGCGGAGTGGACAGCAGTCGGATCGGACGACTGCTGACCCGCCTGGCCGCACTCTATCAGTTCGTGCTGGTGGACACGCCGGTCGGCCTGAATGAGCTGACCGCCGCATCGCTCGACGCGGCTGAGCTGGCAATGCTGATCACGACACCGGAGATCGCCGCGCTGCGCCGCACGCATGCCTGCCTGCGCCTGCTGCACGGCCTCGAGTTTTCGACGAGCAAGCTCCACCTGGTGCTCAACCGCGCGGAATCGAAAACGCGCGTGAGCGCCTCGGAAGCCATCGACGCCCTGGGACATCCGGTCGCGTGGCGCATCGCCAACGACTACGCCGCGATGCAGAACAGCGCCCTGGGACGGCCCGTCGTACAGGCCCAGGCCGGTGCGCGCGTCTCGAAAAACATCCAGTTGATCGCGCGCCAGCTTGCCGGCGTGCCGGTCACGTCGCGCGGCGGCTGGCTGCCCTGGCTGCGGCGGACGGTGCTGGTCAACGCCTGAGGTAACGCATGTCTCTACTCGAGCACCTTCGCGCCAACTCACGAGCGAGCGCCGCGGCACGCCGCGCGCAGCCGCCCGCGCCCGAGCCGAGCGTCGCGTCGGTAGCGCAGCCTGCGCCCGAGTCGGTGCCTCGGCTGCGCTCCGTCAGTCGCAACGAGGCGCACCTGGAGCTCAAGACGCGGGTGCACGAGGAGCTGATCCGCGAGCTCGATCCCGATCAGCTCGTGGGCGACCTGAGCTTCGCCTCGGCTGCGCGTCGGGCCGTCGAGCAGGCCGCCGAGGAACGCATCGGGCTGGCCGATGCCAGTGTTGGCCGACAGGAACGGCTGCGCCTCGCGTCCGAGGTCGCCGATGAGGTGCTCGGACTGGGGCCGCTCGAGCCGCTGCTGCGCGACCCGACCGTCACAGAAGTCATGGTCAACGCCTGGGACCGCGTCTACTTCGAGCGCAACGGCATCATTCATCGAGCGGACACGGCCTTCCGTGACGATTCGCACGTCCTGAACATCATCGACAAGATCCTGCGCCCGGTCAGTCGTCGGCTGGACGACTCGTCGCCGATGGTGGACGCGCGTCTACCCGATGGCTCACGGGTGAACGCCGTGATCCCGCCGCTGGCTGTGCATGGACCGTCGCTGACGATCCGAAAGTTCTCGCGCGAGCTGCTGGCGGCGGACGACCTGGTGCGGCTCGGGACGCTCGGTCGATCGACGCTCGACTTTCTCAGCGCGTGCGTACGCGCCCGCGCCAACATCCTTGTCTCGGGCGGCACTGGCACGGGCAAGACGACGCTGCTCAACTTGCTGTCGGCGTTCATTCCGCCGCAGGAGCGAATAGTCACGATCGAGGACCCGGCGGAGCTGCAGGTCAAGCACGAGGACTGGGTCAGCCTGGAGACGCGCCCGCCCAACATCGAGGGCAAAGGCCAGGTCCTGCAGCGCGACCTGGTCAAGAACGCCCTGCGCATGCGCCCCGACCGCATCATCGTGGGCGAGTGTCGCGGTGGTGAAGCCTTCGACATGCTGCAGGCGATGAACACCGGGCACGACGGGTCGTTGACCACGATCCACGCCAACTCGCCCCGTGATGCGTTGTCGCGTATCGAGAACATGGTGCTGATGGCCGTCGAGCTGCCGGTGGGCGCCATCCGCGAGCAGATCGCTTCGGGCATCAACCTGCTGGTACACCTGTCGCGGCTGCAGGATGGCTCGCGGCGGGTGACCCACGTCACCGAAATTGTCGGTATGCAGGGTGGCGTCATCTCGATGCACGACATCTTCGAGTTCGTGGGCCGCGGGGTCGACGGCCATGGCCAGATCGTCGGTCAGCTGCAGCCGACTGGCCTGCGACCGCACGTCCTGGATCGCCTGGCGCAATATGGCGAGCACGTGCCCATCGAGTGGTTCCTGCCCCTGGCCGGCCCGTCCACGCCGGACGCCCGCGGAGCGTAGCGCCATGGACCAGGCCGCTCTGATCTCGATCCTGGTGTTCCTGCTGATCACGCAGGCGGTGATGCTGGTCGGCAGCACCGGTCGCATGGGCGAACGCGAGAAGATCGCCGAACGCCTGAGCGCCTACACCCTGCCCACCTGGGAGGGTCGGCTACCGGCGAGCATCTCGGTTCTCCGCCGCCGTCGCTACAGCCGCCTGCCGTGGCTCGACCACATCCTGGCGCGGCTGGACCTCGGCGACGGGCTTTCGCTGCGGCTCCAGCAAGCCGGGCTGCCCCTGCGCGCGGGCGAGTTCCTGTTCGTGCAGTTGATGCTCGCGACCGTGCTCGGCCTGGCCGGCGCGCTGTTGGGCTGGCAATCGTTCGGCGGCCCGCTCGCCGCCCTGCTCGGCGGGGTGATCGGCTTCGTGGTGCCGTTGGCCTGGCTGCGCTATCGCATCGGCCAGCGTCGCAACGCCTTCGAGCACGGCCTGCCCGAGGCGCTCGACCGGGTGACCGGCGCCCTGCGGGCCGGCTACGGCCTCGAGTTCGGCTTCGACCTGGTCGCCCGCGAGGGCGCGCCGCCGTGCTCGGAAGAGTTCGGCCAGCTGTTGCAGGAGCTGAACCTGGGCGGTGACCTGGAGGAAGCGCTTGCCCGTCTGATTTTGCGTATCAACAGCGAGGACGCGCGCCTGCTGGCAACCGCGATCGCCGTGCAGCGACGGACCGGCGGCAACCTGGTCGAGGTGCTCGGCCAGATGAGCCAGATGCTGCGCGAGCGCGAACGCCTGCGGCGAGACGTGCGCGTCATCACCACCGCGCCGCG
>CBJLVJ010000151.1:0-6535 GCA_966426465.1 uncultured bacterium
GGAGCGACCGTGTTCAACCTGGACCACGCGGTGATCGGGAGCATCCCACCAACCAGTGAGCAATTCTGGTTCAGCCTGTTGAATCCGGACCGCTCGCCACGGGCGGCGTTCACGCGCATCCAGCAGGCGCGCGCCGGCGGCGAACTGCCGTAGACCGCACCGCGACCAGGGACGCGGCCACACACGCGGAGGACGTCATGAAGCTCAATGGCCACCATTCTGGGCCAATCTGTCACAGAAGTTCGGCCGACTGCGACCTGGGCAAAAAAACGGCTTGTCGGCCGAAATTCTAGTGGTGGTACGGTTCTGTCCATCGAGGAGGAGACCTGTCCATGGCTCGACATCTCGTCTGGTCGGCACTCGCATTGTGCTGCGTGCTTTCAGTGGCGTGCGGGCCGATCACACCGGCTGCCCCGCAAGCCACCGCCCAGGCGGGGGCGACGACCAGCGCCGCGCAGCCGACCTCAGCAGCGACGTCACAGTCCACCACCACCTCGCAAGCTGCACATGCGGCGGCGCAGCCGACTCCGCAGGCGACTGGTCCTCAGGTGCGCATCACGCTGAACCAGGAGCCGGATACCCTCAATCCGTTCTATTCGGGATTACGCGCGACGTTCACAGTCACTCAGGCCATCTTCAATGGCCTGGTGGTGGTCAACGAGCAGGGCGACTACGAGGGTGACCTGGCCATGGAGGTGCCCACGGTCCAGAACGGCGGCGTGTCGGCCGACGGCCTGACGATCACCTACAAGCTGCGTCAGGGCGTCAAATGGGCCGACGGCCAGCCGTTCAGCGCGGACGACGTGAAGTTCACGTACGACGCGATCATGAACCCGGCCAACACCATCTCGGGTAAGAGCGTGTACGGCAAGATCGAATCGCTCACGGTCAAGGACCCGTACACGGTTGAGCTGAAGATGAAGGAGCCGTACGCCGCCTACGCGGAGTTCTTCAGCTACCCGGTTGGGATTCTGCCCAGGCACGCGCTCGGCTCTTTGCCGGATCTCAACAAGGCTGACTTCAACCGCAAACCGTTCGGTACCGGCCCGTACCGTGTCACCGACTGGCAGGCCGCCAACTACATTCAGCTGGACGCCAATCCGAACTATTACAAGGGCGCGCCGAAAATCGGTCGGGTCATCGTGCGCATCGTGCCGGACAAGAACACGCAGCTGGCGCAGGTGCGCGCCAACGAAACCGACGTGGCGGTTGACCTGAACGAGGACGACGCGGTGCAGGTGGACCGCATCCCTGGCTGGAAGGCATTTGCGATCGCCGGCCTCACCTCGGATCGCCTGTTCCTGAACCTGGCTGAGCCGGGCGTGGCTGACGGCTCCAGGCCGCATCCAATCCTCGGCGACAAGCGCGTTCGCCAGGCGCTGGAGATGGGCATCGACAAGCAGCAGCTGGTGGACAAGGTGCTCTCCGGCAAAACAAAGGTGGCCACCTCCGAGTACCCGGTGGGTTGGGCGGCGCCCAACCTCGAGCCGTCG
Organism: uncultured bacterium; assembly: GCA_966426465.1. Classification (GTDB taxonomy): domain Bacteria; phylum Chloroflexota; class UBA6077; order UBA6077; family CF-72; genus CF-72. The sequence goes on from CBJLVJ010000151.1 coordinate 1,494, forward strand.
AAGTACGACGTGGACACGGCCAAACGATTGCTCGACGAAGCGGGCTGGCAGGTTGGCGCGGACGGGATCCGGGAGAAGGATGGCCGCAAGCTCCACCTCAGCATCAGCAGCACCAGCGGCAACACGTTGCGCGAGAACGTCGAGCAGCTGATCCAGGCGGGCTGGAAGGCGATGGGTGTCGACCTGGAGATCAAGAATGCCACCGCGGCGGTGCTGGTGGGCGAGTGGAGTGAGAACGGACTGGTGCAGCGCGGCAACTTCGACATCGCGTATTACGGCTTCACACCTGGTATCGATCCGAGCGGCACGATCTCACCCCGCTTCCATTCGAAGCAGATTCCGTTCGAAGGGAACCAGGGCGAAGGCGACAACGGCATGCGCTATCGCGACCCACAGGTGGACCAGTGGATCGACGAGGCGGATCGCACGCTGGACCAGGCGCGGCGCAAGGAGCTGTACGGGGAGGTGATGCGCAAAATCGCAGACGACGTACCGGTGATCTACCTGTACAACCGCGCCAACGTGGAAGCCGTGAGCCAGCGCGTGCAGGGCCCGCACAGCCACCCCTTCCGGTGGCTCACCTGGAACATTCACCAATGGGCTCTTTAATAGGCTCGGAACGAGTTTATCCTGAACGAGTTTATTTGGAAGTCGCAAGTCTGCGGACTTGCTCCCCAGGGCTCCGCGCCCTGGACCCCGCGCACGGACCGCCTGTCAGTCATTCCTCTCTGCCTCCCGCTGTCGCGAGACCCCTGGCGCACGCGCCGGCTCACACGACCTGGGCCCACACGACCTGGGCGCAACGACCTGGCGCAACGAGCTGGGCGCAACGAGCTGGGCGCACGACCTGGGCGCGCAACGAGCTGGTAGACCGTGTCCGCGGAACACGCAGTGTGCACCAGCTGTCAGCGTTGCCAGTCTCACAATTTCGCGGAGCGGGAGGCAGAGAGTAGGGTGATACAGGCGGTCCGCAGGCGGGGTCCAGGGCGCGGAGCCCTGGGGAGCAAGTCCGCAGACTTGCGACTACAGAAAAAGCTCGTTATGGGCGTGCGACAGGAAAGCAGGAGTGAGTGAATATTTAGTGAGGCGGCTGTTGCATAGCCTGGTGTTGCTGCTGGGTGTGACGATCATGTCGTTTGTGCTGCTCAAGAGCACGCCCGGCGGGCCGATGTCGATTTACCGCGAGCGCGCCGACGTCACACGCGCGGACGTGGCTCGACTCCGCCAGCAGCTGGGCCTCGACGATCCATTGCCGGTGCAGTACGCCCGCTGGGTCGGCAACCTGGCACGCGGTGACTGGGGCGACTCGTTCGTCACCAACGAGCGCGTGATCGACCGCATCTCGCAGCGGCTGCCGGCCACGCTGCTGCTGATGGGCTCGGCCTATCTGCTGACGCTGCTCATCGCAATTCCGGTCGGCGTTCTCGCCGCGGTGCGCCAGTACTCGTGGTTCGACTATCTGGCGACAGGCGTCGCGTTCATTGGCCTGTCCATGCCGGTGTTCTGGTTCGGCCTGCTGCTCATCCTGCTGTTCTCGGTCCAGCTTGGATGGCTGCCAACAAGTGGCATCGCGACCATCGGAGTGGGCTTCGACCCGCTGGACAGCCTGAAGCACCTGGTGATGCCCACGTGCGTGCTCGCGCTGGTCTTCGCCGGTGGCTACACCCGCTACCTGCGCACCTCCATGCTCGAGGTCATCCGCCAGGACTTCGTGCGGACCGCGAGGTCCAAGGGTCTGGCCGAACAACTGGTGATCATGCGCCACGCGTTCCGCAATGCGTTGATTCCGGTGGTGACGCTGCTCGCACTCGACGTTCCCGAGCTGTTCACCGGCGCCGTCGTAACCGAGACCATCTTCGCCTGGCCAGGCATGGGCCGCCTCTACCTGGAGTCGCTCGCACGCCTGGATTATTCGGTGCTGATGGCAATTCTCACCGTTTCAGCGCTGCTCGTGATCCTGAGCAACCTGCTGGCCGACGTGGTCTACGCCTACCTCGATCCGCGCATCCGCTACGCGTGAGTGCGTGGCGCCGCTTCCGACGTCATCGCGCGGCGATGCTCGGCCTGGCCATTGTGCTGGTGCTGGGGGTGGCCTCCGGTTTCGCCGACTGGCTGGCGCCATACCCACCGGACGCTCCCAACGTCCAGGTGCTGCGCGAGCCGCCCAACGTTGCGCACCCCATGGGCACCGACCAGCTCGGGCGAGACGAGCTGAGTCGCCTGATGCACGGCGGCAAGTTCAGCCTCCGCGTCGGCATCCTGTCGACCCTGGTAGCGATCCTGGCCGGGACGGTGTTCGGTTCGCTGGCCGGGTATTACGGAGGAATCGCCGATGCCCTGATCATGCGCTTCACTGACTTCATGTTGTCCATTCCCAGACTGCTGGTGCTGCTGCTGGTTGGCGGCATCTTCGGCACGAGCGTCGGCCTGATCGTTCTACTGATCGGTCTCACTGCGTGGATGCACGTCGCCCGGCTGGTCCGCGCCGCGTTCCTGTCGTTGCGCGAGCGCGAGTTCGTCGAAGCGGCCAGGGCAGTGGGCGCGGGCGACGCGCGGCTGATTGTTCGACACATCCTGCCAAATGCGATTGGACCGATCATCGTGGCGGCGACGCTCGGCGTGGCTGGCGCCATTCTGGCCGAATCCACGTTGAGCTACCTCGGCTACGGAGTCCAGCCGCCGATCGCCACGTGGGGCAACATGCTGCAGAATGCGCAAAACGAGATGTACGCCGCGCCGTGGTTGTCCATCTTTCCCGGGCTGATGATTTTCGCGACCATCATGTCGATCAATTTCGTGGGCGACGGCTTGCGCGACGCGCTCGATCCGCGGGACGCACGATCTTCGGGTGCCCGCCAGCGGTAACATCGCTCACGCGACCATATGCCGCCTGGGGCGCACACCGACGAGCGCATGGCGAGGCTTCTGCGACGCGTCGATGAGGCATGGGCGGAGCTGAAGGCGTCATACAGCGGCCTATCCGATGCACAGCTCACGCAGGCGGGGGTCACCGGGGACTGGTCGGTGCGGGACGTTCTGGCGCATGTCACGACCTGGGAGGAGGAGGCGTTGAAGTACCTGCCGTGGATCCTGGAGGGCAGGCGGCCACCGCGCTACGTCAGCTACGGCGGAATCGATGCGTTCAACGAGCTCCGGACAGAGCAGAAGCGGCGGCTGTCGCTGGCAGACGTGCGCAAGCAGCTGGACGAAACCCACCAGCGCCTGGTCCAGTTCGTCTCGACAGCGCCGGCGGAGCAGCTTGGCTCACAAACCCGCTTCCGGCGCCGCCTGCACCTCGACACCTACGGCCACTACCGCGAGCACGCCGAAGCGATCCGGCGCTGGCGCGACGAGACACACCCGCCGGAGTAACGCGTGCGACCGTTGGCGGACGGCAACCAGATGCCGCTGCTCGGCCTGGGGGTGTGGCAGGTGCCCGACGGGCCGACGTGCGTTAACGCCGTGCGCTGGGCGCTGGAGCTGGGCTACCGGCACATTGACACCGCGCAGTCCTATGGCAACGAAGCCAGCGTCGGGCTGGCGTTGAAGGAGAGCGGCGTGCCGCGCGACCAGGTGTTCATCACCACCAAATTCAATCCAACGCGCAAAGACCCGACCGCCGCGGCACAGCGCAGCCTCAAGCGGCTGGGCGTTGACTACCTCGACCTGTACCTCGTCCACTGGCCGCGCGGTGGTCCGACGGTGGCGTGGCCCGGCATGGAGCGGGCGCATGAGCTGGGCTACGCCCGTTCGATCGGCGTCTCCAACTTTGGTATGCGCGAGCTGGACGAGGTCATGGCGGTGGCCAGCATTGCGCCAGTGGTGGATCAGGTGCAGCTCAGTCCGTTCGCGTACCGCCGCGCGCTGCTCGAGGCGGCGCGCAAGCAGCATGTCGCCGTGGAGGCCTACAGCCCGCTCGGGACCGGCCGCCACCTGTCGAACGAGACGGTCGTGCGGGTCGCATCGCGCGTCGGACGCACACCGGCCCAGGTGCTGCTGCGCTGGTGCCTGCAGCACGAGCTGATCGTGGTGGCCAAGTCGACGCACCGCGAGCGCATCGACGAGAACGCGCAGGTGTTCGATTTTGCGCTGTCGGAGCAGGACCTGGCCGAGCTGGACGGGCTGGACCGGACCGGCGGCACCGAGCGCGCGCTCGAGCGGCCCTGGTGGTGAGGCCGGCGACCGCGCCCACCTCCTGACTTAGACATAGTTGACATGCAGCCAGGCATGTGCAACTATCGTCGCGTGGCCGACTTAGATTCTCATCTAAGCCATACGAGCAGAGTCGACGAGCGAAGCGGTCCCAGCCCCACGCCGGGCGAGCCCGAGCTCCTGGTCGACTGGGCGCCGGCCTACGAGCTGCTGATCTCGCTGTGGACCTTCGTTTCGTTCCGACTGCACGCTTTGCTCGAGCTCGGTCCAACGTGGGTGCGCGATGTCCAGAGTCGCCTGCCGTCTGAGCTTGCCGCGCGCCTGTCACGAAAAAACGTCGCCACCGCCATCAAACACGAGGACGACCTGCTGACGCTCCTGGTCCGGGCCTGCCCCGGCGAGCGCGATGCGCGCGGATTCCTCGACTGGTTCGCCAGCCTGACGCCCGGGGCGGCCTACGAGGCGCTGTATCCCTTGCTGGCCGAGAGCGGCCCGCGCTTGCCGCGCGACTTCAGCGCGTGGCGCGACCGCGTGCTGGAGATCCTCGCCGCGTGGGACCAGGCCTATTTCCAGCACATCGACCCCGAGATCCTTCGCGGGCTGCAGGCGCACGCCGCCGCCTTGTCCGCGCGAGCAAGCTCAGAACCCGCACGCGACCTGGTCGAGGAGGTCACCAATGGCATCCTGATGGAACCCACGCCCGACCTCCGCAGCGTCACGCTCGTGCCCCAGTACCACGAACGGCCCTACAACCACGACGCCGCCGGGCTCGGCGGCCCCATCGTGCTGTACCCGGCTGACGTGCTGGCCACTCCCGCCGCGGTCCCACCGTCAGGCCTGGTGCGGCTGACCCGCGCCCTCAGTGACGAGAGTCGGTTGCGCATCCTGCG
>CBJLVJ010000152.1:0-6507 GCA_966426465.1 uncultured bacterium
GGTGCCGGGCGGGAGCGCGGCGAGGGCGGCTCGGGCGCGGCCCACCAGGCTGTCGGCTTCGGCGTGCGCGGCGGCTATGGCGCCGCTCTCCTGCACCAGGCGCACCTGCAGGTCCACATCGTCTGACTCGAACGCGGCCCGAAAGCGGCCGTCAGCCAGCTGCTGGTCACGCATCAGGATGACCGGCAAGGTGATCGTGCCCTGCCGCAGGTCACTGCCGACGGGCTTGCCCAGCTCGGCCTCGGTCGCGGTGAAGTCCAGGATGTCGTCGAAGACCTGAAAGGCTAGGCCCAGGTTCTGGCCGTAGTCGCGCAGCCCCGTGACCTGGGCCGGCGGCATGCCGATCAGCTCCGCCGTACCCTGGCAGGCGAGCACGAACAGCGACGCCGTTTTGCCGCCGATCGTGCGGTAGTACCGATCCCGGCTGAGCGTCTCCCACGCGCGGTGACCGCTGAGCTGGCCGTTGGCGTCGTCGATCTGCCCCTGGGCCATGGCCCCGAGCGTCTCGGCGAACAGCCGCACCACCTCGAGATTGCCTGTGGCAACGCACTCCTGGGCGGCCTGCGAGAACAGGTAATCGCCCACGAGCACAGCGAGCGCGTTACCCAACCTGGCGTACAGCGTGGCGCCGCCGTGGCGCGTATCGGACTCGTCGACGATGTCGTCGTGCACCAGGCTGGCAGTGTGCAGCAGCTCGACGCCCACGGCCATGTGGTTCAGGCCATCCGGATTCTCGACGCCGGCCGCCAGGCGCCCGATCAGCAGCGCCAGCGCGGGGCGCAGCCGTTTGCCCGAGCCCGGCAGAACGCTCGACAGCATCGGCCCAAGCACCGGGTCGTCGCTGTCAGCCAGCGCCGCGAGCGACGCTTCGACACGCGCCAGGCCCGGTTGGACCAGCGCGAGGATGGCGCGAATAGCGTCGGGATGGGGCGACACGCCGGCCGAGCGGACGCTCATGCCGCCACCTCTTCGGCGGCGCCTCCGAGCGCTGGAAAGACCTGCACGCTGTTGGTCCACAGCCGTTCCATGACCGCGTCGAAGCTTACCCCGAGGATGTCGGCCAGACAGGCCGCCGTGTCGCGCACAAATGCCGGCTCGTTGCGTCGGCCGCGATGCGGCATCGGCGCCAGGTACGGGCAGTCGGTCTCGACCAGCAACCGATCGAGCGGCACGTGGGCGACCATGGCCCGAAGTGGCGCGCCACTCTTGAACGTGAGCGGTCCGGCGAACGACGCGTAGTAACCCAGCGCCAGCATGCGCTCGAGGTAGTCGGTATCGGTCGAGCTGAAGCAGTGCAGCACGCCTGAAGACGCGTGTCCGGCCGCGGCGGCGGCCACGTCCACTTCGGCCTGGCGATTGTGGACGATCACCGGCAGCCGCCGCTGCTCGGCCAGCCGCAGATGCCAGTCGAATGCCTGGCGCTGGCGGTCTGGCGGCGTGTAGTCACGGTAATAGTCCAGACCCGTCTCGCCGATGGCCACCACCTCGGGCGTGCTTGCCAGCTCGGCCACCGCCGCGAAATCCGCCTCGGTGGCTTCAGCCACGGAGTTCGGGTGAATGCCAACCGCGGCACGAGCGCCTGGCGTTCGGCGAGCGAGCTCAACGGCAGCGGCGTTGCTCACCCGGTCGTACCCAACCAGGACCAGGCGCGCCACGCCCGCGTCCGCCGCCCGCGCCACGACCAGGTCCCGATCGTCGTCGAACGCCGCGTCCATCAGGTGAGCGTGGGTGTCCACCAGGCGGTGCGCGCTCATGCCGGGGCTCCGGGGAGTGGCGCGTCGTGGCCGCCGATCACCAGCGTGAACTCACCGCGCGGCGGATGCTGCTCGAAGTGCTCCAGCGCAGCCGAGGCGGTACCCCGAAAGATCTCCTCGAAGCGCTTGGTCAGCTCGCGCGAGATCGCGACGGGACGCTCGGGGCCGAGCGTGGCCACCAGGTCTTTGAGCGCCGCCACCACGCGGTAGGGCGACTCAAAGACGACCAGCGTTTCGTCGCTGCTGGCACGTTGGCTGAAGAACTTGCGGCGCGTGGCGCCGGTCCGCGGCAGGAACCCGAAGAAGCAGAACGCGTGGGTGGGCAGGCCGGAGGCGACCAGCGCGGCGATGGCCGACGAGGCGCCGGGCACGGGCACGACGTGGTGGCCGGCGGAGAGGGCGTCGCGAATGAGCGGGAACCCGGGATCGGACACGCCCGGCGTCCCGGCATCGGTCACCAGCGCCACGTCGCCATCCTGCAGTCGTTCGACGAGCCGGCCGCGGCGAGCGGGCGAGGTGAACTCGTGGAAACTGGCCAGTGGCGTGTGGATGTCGTGCGCCCGAAACAGCGTGCGCGTGACGCGGGTATCCTCAGCAGCAACGAGTGGCACTTCCTTGAGCACGCGCAGCGCGCGCAAGGTGATGTCTTCCAGATTGCCGATGGGCGTGGCCACCAGGTACAGCGTCCCCACGTTCTTCTTTGGAGCCTTCGGAATTTCCCGAAGTATACGACGGAATGCTACTCGCCGGAGGGGACCCCGACCGTTGGCCACAGGGCCGCCGGCCGATGTTTGGCTCGGCCGAGCTGTTTGATACCATCAGGCATGGACCGTCGCCACCGGAGTGGGAGGATCTGGTTCCACTCCGACCGCCGCTTCCGGCGGGTCGAGCGCTTCGCTCCGCCCGCCCACTCGCCCGCGCCGCCCACGCCCCGTGAGTCCTCAGACTCCGGGGCGTTCTGTATTGATGGGAGTGCCCGTGACCACCACGCTGCGTGAGACGCTCGCCGATTTCGACGCCCTGGAGACCGAGGCACCCATCCAACCCGTCAGCCGGCTGCGGCCGGCCTACGGCTTCGACGACGTGGCCATTGTGCCCGGCGTCGAGACGCTCCACCCCGACTCCGTCGACCTGAGCTGGTCGTTGGGCAGCCATCGCTTCGCCATTCCATTCATCGCCTCGGCCATGGATGGCGTGGTGGACGTGCCGTTCGCCATCGCCCTGGCCAGGCTGGGCGGACTGGCCGTGCTGAACCTGGAGGGTCTGCAGACGCGCTACGAGCGTCCTGAGGAGATGCTCGCCGAGATCGCTGCCGCGCCGCGCGAGAGCGCGACCGAGCTGATGCAGGCGCTCTATGCGGCGCCCATTCGGGCCGAGCTGGTCGGGCGGCGGGTCGCCGAGATCAAGGCCGGCGGCGCGATCGCGGCGGTCTCGGCGACGCCAAGTCTGGCCGAACGTCTGGGCCCGCTGGCGGTCGAAGCCGGCGTCGACATCTTCTTCGTGCAGTCGACCGTCACCTCGCGCCGCTTCAGGTCGCACAACGGTGCCCCGCCGCTCGATTTCAGCCGCTTCTGTCGCGCGCTGCGCGTGCCGGTGGTGGTGGGCAATTGTGTCGGCTTTGCCGCCGCGCTGGAGCTGATGGAGGCGGGCATCGCCGGGCTGCTGGTGGGCGTCGGCCCGGGCGCCGCCTGCACCAGCCGCGAGGTGCTGGGCATCGGCGTACCCCAGGTCACGGCGACGATGGACTGCGCCGCCGCACGCGACACGTTCCATGCCCGAAGCGGCCGCTACGTGCCGATCATCACCGACGGCGGCATGCGCACCGGCGGCGACGTGTGCAAGGCCTTCGCCAGCGGCGCCAACGCCGTCATGATCGGCTCACCCTTTGCGCAGGCGGCAGAAGCGCCCGGCCGCGGACACCACTGGGGCATGGCCACGCCCCACGCCGGCTTGCCCCGCGGTACCCGCATCCGGGTGGGTGTGAGCGGCAGTCTCGAACAGATCCTGTTCGGACCGACCAGCCTGACCAACGGCACACAGAACCTGGTCGGCGCACTGCGCACGTGCATGGGCGTGTGCGGCGCCGCGACGCTGCAGGACATGCACTCGGTTCAGATGGTGATCGCGCCGGCCATCAAGACCGAGGGCAAGAGCTGGCAGCTGGCGGGTGCCCTGTAGCGCATGACGCACCGCGTCGCGACGTCTGACGACGTCGAGGTCAACACCTACCTCGAGATCGCCGAGGCGCAGATGGCGGCCGACGAGACGGCCGTCCAGCCGTCACGCGACGCAGCAGGCGCGGCGGCCGAGCGCGACGCGGTGGCCGTGATCGACTTTGGCTCGCAGTACAGCCAGCTCATCGCCCGCCGCGTACGCGAGCACCATGTGTATTGCGAGCTGGTACCTCACGATGCGCCCGAGGAGCGCGTCAGGGCCTTGCGGCCGAAAGGCTTCATCCTGTCGGGCGGGCCGGCAAGCGTGTACGCGGCCGATGCGCCGCTGGTGCCGCGCTACATCCTGGATTCCGGCAAGCCCATCCTGGGCATCTGCTACGGCATGCAGGCCCTGGCCTACCAGCTCGGAGGCGAGGTCGAGCCGGGCCACAAACGCGAATACGGCCCGGCGGTGGTGCGCGTGAGCGATCCACCTGCCGCGATCTTCCGAGGCCTCCCGTCCGAATTCTCGGTATGGATGAGTCATGGTGACGTCGTGCGCCGGCTGCCGCCTGGTTTCTGCGCGGCAGCCACGAGCGACAATTCGCCGGCGGCGGCCATGTGGAACGGCGACGGGCTCATCGGCCTGCAGTTCCACCCGGAAGTGGTCCATACCAGCTTCGGCTCGCAAGTGCTCGGCAACTTCGTCACCGAGGTGTGTGGCTGCACGGGCAACTGGACCACCGCTTCGTTCGTCGATCAGGCGGTCGACGAGATTCGCCGCCAGGTGGGCCAGGGTCGAGTGATCTGTGCGTTGTCGGGCGGTGTGGACTCGGCCGTCGTTGCGGTGCTCCTCCACCGCGCCGTGGGCGACCAGCTGACGTGCATCTTCGTCGACAACGGCCTGTTGCGGCGAGGCGAGCCGCAGCGCGTCGTCGACACGTTCGAGCGCCACCTGGGCATGCGGCTGGTGCACGTGGATGCCGCCGATTCCTTCCTCGGCCGACTGGCGGGCGTGACCGATCCGGAAGAAAAGCGCCGCATCGTCGGCGACGAGTTCATTCGCATCTTCGCGCTGGAGGCGCGCAAGCTGGGCCACATCGATTTTCTGGCGCAGGGCACGCTGTACCCGGACGTCATCGAAAGCACCAGCCACGACACCGCCAGCGCGGCCAGTCGCATCAAGACGCACCACAACGTCGGGCTGCCCGAAAACCTGCCGTTCCGTCTGATCGAGCCGCTGCGCTACCTGTTCAAAGACGAGGTACGCGAGGTCGGCTCGGCGCTGGGCCTGCCTCAGGAAATGGTGTGGCGACACCCTTTCCCTGGACCAGGTCTGAGCATCCGCGTGCTGGGCGAGGTGACGCAGGAGCGTCTGGAAACCCTTCGCTCAGCCGATGCGATCGTGATGGACGAGGTTCGCGCGGCAGGTCTGTACCGCCAGTTGTGGCAGAGCTTCGCCGTGCTGACGCCGGTTCGCACGGTCGGCGTGATGGGCGACTACCGCACGTACGGCAACGTGGTCGCCGTGCGCATGGTCAGCTCGCAAGACGCGATGACCGCCGATTGGGCGCGGGTGCCCTACGACTTGCTGGCGAAGCTCTCCAGCCGCATCGTCAACGAGGTACCCGATGTCAACCGTGTGGTGTACGACATCACGTCCAAGCCGCCCGGCACCATCGAATGGGAGTAGCCCGCATCATTGCTGATGCGGGCCCTCGGCTGAATACGGGCGGGTACGTAGGTCGGTCGACGCTCAGGGGTTGACCACGAACCATACGCCGCCGACGTTCTGGCCCGTGGTGTCGCCTGGCTTGTGGTCGTTGATCCAGTAGTACAGGGGCATCCCGTTGTAGGTGACCTGCAGGCCGCCATCGTTGCGCGTGGTGGTGCCCAGGCCGCCCTGGACGGCATCGGGGCCGGCCAGCACGCCATCGGTCATGAGCGGTGGCCAGTTGACGGCGCACTGGTCGTAGCAGTTGCTGAGACTGGGGTCGTCCTTGGTGAACATGTACAGGGTCATGCCCGAGGCATCGGTCAGGATGGTGCCCAGGTCGCCGCCCTGCTCGCGGATATTGACGGTCGGCGCGGGCGCCGGGTTGAGGACGAACCACACGCCGCCGACGTTCTGGCCCGTGGTGTCACCCGGGTTGTGATCGTTGATCCAGTAGTACAGCGGCGAGCCGTTGTACGTGACCTGGACCGAGCCGTCTTTGCGCACGGTCGTGCCCAGTACGCCAGCCGTGCCTTCCTGCAGCGCCGGCTCGCCCTGCGTCAGCAGCGGGGGCCAGTTCGTTGCGCACTGGTCATAGCAGTTCGAAATGCCGGGAACGTCCTTGGTGAACAGGTACAGGGTCATCCCCCTGGTGTCGGTCAGAATGGTGCCCAGCTGGGCATCGTCGCCGGTTGCGACCACCGCCGGTGCGTCGACGGCGCCAACGGTCGCGGCTGGACCGCCAATCGCCATGGCTGCCAGCAGGGCCACACTCGCTCCCGCGCGGGCGAGTCGGCTTGTCGGGATCAAACGCATGCGTACGATCTCCCTCCAATGTCTTGCCGGTGAGCGCCACGACGGGCGCCCGCCAGACAGGTTGCTTACG
>CBJLVJ010000153.1:0-6498 GCA_966426465.1 uncultured bacterium
CGGCGGCCCACTGCGCGTGTTCGTCGACACGTACCCGGCCCAGCCGACGATCGTCATCTTCGGCGGCGTGCACATCGGCGTGGCGCTGGCCCACCTGGCCAAGGCCATCGGCGGCTTCCGGGTCGTCGTGGTCGATGCGCGCGGCGCATGGGCCACGCCCGAGCGGTTCCCTGACGCGGACGAGATCCACGTCATGCACGCCGACGAGTACCTTCGCCAGCACCCCCTCGGCAGCAACACGTACGTGGCCGTGCTCAGCCACGATCCCAAGCTGGATGACCCAGCGCTGTTCGGAGCGCTGCAGAGCGAGGCGCGCTTCGTCGGGGCGATCGGCAGCCCGAAGACCCAACGCGAGCGACGCCAACGCCTCCAGGCAGCGGGCCTGTCCGACGAACAACTGGCGCGCTTGCACGGCCCGATCGGGCTGGACATCGGGGCGCAGTCGCCCGAAGAGATCGGCGTCGCGATTCTGGGCCAGATACTCGCGGCCAAGAACGGCAAGCTCACGCCGGCGCCTGAGCGTCCGCGAGCCACCGCCGCCGTGTAGATCCGTCTGTGCTGGCAGCCGTCATCCTCGCCGCGGGCGGCTCCAGCCGAATGGGGCAACCGAAGCAACTCCTCAAGTTTCGCGGCACGTCGCTGCTGCGACGCGCGATCGACACGGCGCTGGCCGTGCCGACCGAGCAGGTGATCGTCGTGCTGGGCCACGCCGCTGACCAGCTGATGGCCGAGTGCGCCCCCACCAGCGCCACGGTGGTCTTGAACGACCAGTGGATGGAGGGCGTGAGCACATCGCTGCGGGGTGGACTGGCGGCCGTGTCGTCAGACGCGCGCGGTGTGTTCATCTACCCGGCCGACATGCCGTTGGTCACGCCCGAAGCGCTGCGAGAGCTGGCGCACCGCCAACAGGTCAGCGGGCGACCCGCGGCCATGACCGACGCTGGCGGCGTGCGCGGTGTGCCGGTGTTCATCACCCGCTCACTGTTTCCGGCGCTCATGATCCAGGAGGGCGACGTGGGCGGCGCGCAGTACCTGCGCGGGCACCCGGAGGCCGTCGAGGCTGTGCATTTCGACGATCCAGACCTGGTTCGCGACGTCGACCGCCCCGAAGATTACGCGCGCCTGCTGGAGCTCGATCCCGACGCAGAGCTCGCGTGAGCGGCCACGGCTACTGTTTGTTGTGCGGCACGCCGCTCGAGGCGCGCCTGCAAGAGGATCGCGACCGGCCGACCTGTCCGGCCTGTGGCTTCATCCACTACCTCGACCCGAAGGTCGCCGTTGCCGTGGTCGTCGCGCGCGACAACCGGGTGCTGCTGGGGCGGCGCTGTATCGACCCGGGCAGCGGCCGATGGAGCTTCCCGGCGGGCTACGTCAATCGCGGTGAAGTGCTCGAGCAGGCCGCCGTTCGCGAGGTTGCCGAAGAGCTCGGGGTGACCGTTCGCCTGCTCGGGCTCATCGGAGCGTACTCCGAGCCGGACAACCCGGTCGTTCTGATTGTTTACACGGGTGAGATTCAGGCTGGCGAACCACGCGCCGACGGTCGAGAGGTGAGCGAGGTGCGCTGGTTCAGCCTGGACGCGCTGCCCAATGACCTGGCCTTTCCACACGATCGCCGAGTCCTGGCTGATTGGAACCGCGCCGTTCAGGCTGGTAGCCTCATCAGGACTACATGACCTTCTGTGAGGCACAACGTTGATGGCTCAAACCCAGACACGCGAGCCCGGCCTACACACCGTCACGGCGACCGTCAACGGAAAGCGGTACTCCCGTGAGGTCGAGCCGCGGCAGCTTCTGGTGTATTTCATCCGCGAACAGCTTGGTCTGACCGGCACGCATGTCGGTTGTGACACCTCCCAGTGCGGCGCGTGCACGATCCTGCTCGACGGCATAGCCGTGAAGTCGTGCACCATCCTCGCGGTTCAGGCGGACGGCGCGGACATCAAGACGATCGAGGGCTATGCCGAGCCCAACGGCAAGCTGCACCCGATTCAGCAAGCGTTCTGGGAAGAGCACGGTCTGCAGTGCGGCTTCTGCACGCCGGGCATGGTCATCGCCATCGACCAGCTGCTTCGCGATACGCCCAGTCCGACCGAAGCTGAGGTTCGACGCGGACTCGACGGTAACCTGTGCCGCTGCACGGGCTATCAGAACATCGTCAAGTCCGCGCTGTCGGCTGGTCGCAAGCTGCGCGGTGAGGAACCCTTTGAAAAGCCCGACGTGGCGATGAGCAGCGAGCCCGCCACCGCGGGCGTGCGCTAGGACGGGGGAGCGGGAATGTTTCCAGCCAAATTCGCGTACGCCGCGCCCACCAGCCTGCAGGAGGCCGTAGGCCTGCTCGAAGACCCTGAAGCAAAGATTCTGGCTGGTGGCCACAGCCTGCTGCCGCTGATGAAACTGCGGCTGGCCCAGCCGAAGCTGCTGGTGGACATCGGGCGGATACCCGGCCTGTCGTACATCCGCAGCGAGGACGGCCAGCTGGCGATCGGCGCCATGACAACCTACCGCGACATCCAGCTCTCACAGGAAGCGGAGCGTGCCGCGCCAGTGCTGGTTGAGGCGGTGCACGAAGTGGGCGACCCTCAGGTGCGGGCCAAGGGCACGCTTGCCGGCGCGCTGGCGCACGCAGACCCGGCCGGCGATCTTCCCGCGGTGGTGCTCGCACTGGGCGGTACCGTCCGCGCCGTCGGGCCGAACGGTGAGCGCGACATCGACGTCGATGGCTTTTTCGTCGACATGCTGACCACGTCGCTCCAGGACCGCGAGATCATTCGCGAGGTACGTCTGCGCGCGCAGCCAGCGGGCTCTGGGGCGGCCTATCAGAAGTTCGACCAGCCGGCGAGCCACTACGCGCTCACCGGCGTGTGCGCCGTCATCTCGCTCAACGGCGGCTCGATCGCGTCCGCTCGGATCGGCGTGACCGGGGTGGGAACCAAGGCCTATCGACCCACGGCCGTGGAGCAGGCGCTCGTCGGTAAGCCGGCCGAAGAAGAAGCCGTCAAAGCCGCGGTCCAGACCGTGGCCGATGGGATCGACGTACAGGGCGACATTCACGCCAGCCCTGAGTACCGTGCCCACCTGGCACGGGTGCTCACCCGGCGCGCGGTGCTGCAGGCCGCCCAGCGAGCGAGGGGCTAAGCGTCAGCAGGGTCGCCAGCCACGCTGGCGGCCCACAGCCGCGCCAGAGCCCGATCGACCGCGTCGCGGTTCTCGTCGTCTCCGAGCTCTTCGGAGATGACCCGAGCCCGCCGCAGCAACGGCTCGGCTTCCGCGAACGAGCCGCGCAGCGTGTGCGCTTCGCCCAGGTTGCAAAGCGTGGTGGCCAGACCTGGCAGATCGCCGATCTCGTCGTACAGGCGCAGCGCGCGTTGCCAGTGGGTGCACGCCTGCTCCCAGTTGCCGCTGCCGCCACGCCATGACAGGTCGCCCAGATTATTGGACGCCAGCGCCACACCCCGCTTGGCGCCAATGCGCTCGTGAAACTCGAGCGCCTGGTGGTACAGCTTCAGCGCTTCGTCGACATGGCCCTGCAGGTGCAGCACCGTGCCGAGATTCAGTGAGATGGTGGCAGACATCAGTGCGTCCTTGCCGGCGCTGGCGCATTCGAGCGCTCGTGCGAAGGCCTCGCGAGCCACTGGCAGATCCTCCTCGCGCGCCGCGGCGATGCCCACAGCCCGGTAGGCGGCCGCTCGATCGAGGTCCGCTCCATCCTGCTGAGCCAGCAGAGCGATCGCCTCGGCGCCCGCCAGGCGCGCTTCGGCGGGGGCTCCGCGCGATACGGCCAGCATGGACCGGGCGATGCGCACGCGCGCCAGCTGAAGTGGGCTATGCGCGCCCTCGAGGGCGGCCTCGGCCCTGGTCAGGCCCTCGTGAGCGGCGGCGTAGGTACCGCGGCGGCGATGGATTTCCGCGATCTGGCGCCACAGGTTGGCCCTGACGTCCTGGCGCTGCTCGAGGTCGACCGCGGCGCGCAGGCTATCCATGGCTGCCTCGTCCTCGGCGAGGACTTCGAGCGCGGCGCCCAGCGACGCAAGGACTTCGGCGCGTCGAAGCCGGTCGCTGCCGGAGTTGCCGACTCGAGCAAGCGCGTCCTCGTAGTAATGGATCGCTTCACGGTTGAGGTACAGCGCGCGCGCACGGTCGCCGGCGGCGCACAGATAGCGCACGGCACGCTCGCGGTCGTCACTCCGCCCAAAGTGCAGCGCGAGCAGCGCCAGGCGGTCGGCGACGGCTTCATCTGTCATGTTTTCCAGGGCGTCACCGGCCACGCGGTGCAGCGAGGTGCGCGTTCCCGAGAGCAGACTGGCGTAGACGGTCTCCTGGACGAGTGGATGGCGGAAGTGCCAGGTCCAGGTCGCGCCGCGGCCATCCCCACGAACGCTGGATTCGCGGCGGAGAATCGAGTGCTCTTCGAGTCGGGCCAGCACGGCGCCCCAGTCGCCAGGACCCAGCACGCGACGCAGCAAGGTCGCCGGAAACGCGTGACCAAGGATGGCCGAAACGTGCGCCGCGCGGCGGGCCGCCGCATCGAGCGAATCGATGCGCGAAAGAATGAGGCTTCGGAGCTGATTCGTGAGATAACTCGGATCGGCGGCTGCGCCAACTGCTGGTCCTGACTCGAGCGGCAGGCCGGCGTCTGAGATTGCGCTGCACAGCTCGACGAGATACAGGGGATTGCCCTCGGCGCGGTCGACCACGAACGCCACGGTCTGGTCAGAGACGTTCGAGCCGAGCAACGAGCGAGCTAGCGAGCTGCTGGTGGACGCGTCCAGCGCCTGCAGGTTGACGCGGGCGTTTGCTGGCCACGTTGCCGGCGCGGTCCAACCTGAGCGATGGACCAGCAGCCAACCGAGCGGCGTATCGTGCAGATCGCCGATGGCCTCTTCGATGATCGCCCCGCTGGCGCCGTCCAACCACTGGCAATCGTCCATGGCCACCACCAGTGGTCGCTGCTGGGCGGCCGCGCGCAGGAGCGTCTTGGTCGTCCACGCGAGCAGGCCCTTGCGCAATTGGGCGGGCAACGAAGATGTTCGTTCGTCGAGCGGCTGGCTCGATTGCGCCAGCAGGTCGCGCACGACCGCGGCGGCCAGGCCGACGTCGAGACCTTCGAGGTCCGACGTGGCGGCCAGGATAGACTCGAGCGTGTCGGCAGGTCCGATGCGCTGCATCAGACCGCGCAACAGGCCAGCCAGCGTGGTGTAGGGCAGATCCTGGCCGTATGGCGGGCAGGCGACGTTCAACCAGGTCTTGCCGCGGCCGCTTGCACCGCGACGAACCGCTTGCAGGAGCGCGCTCTTGCCGATGCCCATGCCGCCTTCGATCTGGACGACGGCGCGCTTGCCAGCGCGCAAAGGCGCCAGGCCCTCGGCGATCCGACTCAGCTCACGTTCGCGGCCAAAATGGCTGTGCACCGCGGCGCGCCTTCGGACGCCCAGCGCATGTCCAAGCACGACGAAGCTGCGTACCGGTGTGCCCTTACCCCGAATGTGTACGGACCGTCGCTTGCGCAGGCGGAAGGCGGTGCCGATGTGGCTGCGCGTCGCTTCGCCGATCAAGATGCCGCCGACCGGCGCGGCGTGCTCGAGGCGGGCGGCGACGTTCACGGCATCACCCATGACCGTGAACGCGCGCTTGCGGCGCGAGCCAATCGGGCCGGCAAGGACGACACCGGTGTTGATGCCCACGCGCAGCTCGAGCTCGCAACCGATCTGCTTGCGCAACTGAGCATTGAAGCGGCTCATCGCCAACTGCATGTCCAGGGCGGCCAGGACTGCGCGACGCGGGTCGTCGGCGTGCGCTACGGGTGCGCCGAAGGTAGCCATGACTGCATCGCCGAGGAACTTGTCCACTTCACCGCCATACCGGCTGATGCATTCGTCCAGCACTTCGAAGCAGCCGTTGATGGCCGCGACGAGCTTCTCGGGCGGCAGCACCTCGGACAGGCGGGTGAAGCCGCGGATATCGGCGAACAACACAGTGACCGGGCGCAAGTCGCCTTCGACGACTGCGCCCAGGTCACTGGTGGCCCGTGTCTCACGAGCGACGCGCTCGTGCGGTGAAGAAACTACCAACGCGAGACTCTAGTCGAAGATGGTCTGGTCCCAAAGAACCCGATCCCAGAGCACTCGATCCCAGAGCACTCGATCCCACAGCACGCGGTCCCAGAGCACGCGATCCCAGAGCACCCGGTCCCAGATGACTTTGTCCCAGATGACTTTGTCCCACAGGACTCTGTCCCAGATGACCTTGTCCCACTGCACCTGGTCGTCGTCGCCATGGCCACCCAGCTGCTCGGCAAGCTGGGGCAGCACGGCGCGCACCACACCGTTGGCCGGAGGCAGGTGCGGCCTGCTCACATGCGGGGTGCGATCCGCCATGGACCGCAGTACGTTGAGCAGGCCGGCGCCCTGCGCAGCCGCACTCACGCCTGCGATCGGTCGAGCACCCTGCGTGAGTAGCGCCTTGGTCTGGTCGGGTGTCAGCTCGGGACGCTGCTGCACC
>CBJLVJ010000154.1:0-6492 GCA_966426465.1 uncultured bacterium
CAGTGGATCTCGGCCAGGGCCGCCTGCGAGGCCGTGCCGCGCTCGAGCAGCCGGTACCCATACAGGTCCAGCGGGTCCTCGACATCCGCGGGCGAGGGCGCGGTGCGGTAGCGCTGCTCGTCACCTGCCCAGTGGCCGCGCCAGCGCCAGGTTCGGGCTTCGATCAGGCTCGGCCCGCCGCCTGCCCGTGCTCGGGCCACGGCCGTGGTGACCGCCGCGCGGACCGCCTCGACGTCGTTGCCATCCACGCACTGGCCAGGCACGCTATAGCCGATCGCCCGTTCGACGACCGAGCCGGCGAGGTACGTGGAGGCAGGCTGCGAGATGGCCCAGCCGTTGTTCTGGCACACGTACACAATGGGCAGGCGCCAGCATGCGGCGAGGTTCAGCGCCTCGTGGACGTCGCCGCGATTGGCCGTCCCGTCGCCGAACGAGCAGACACAGACACGTTGGCTGTCTTCCTGCTGAAAGGCCAGCGCGGCGCCGGTCGCGGTGCCAACGGTGGTGCCCAGGTCGCCGGCCACCCAGGGCACCACGTTCAACTCGACCGGGCCGTTGAACGGCACGGAGCGACCCTTGCTGTAACCAGCCGCCTTGCCGAGCACCTGCGCGGCAAGACGCCACATCTCGGCGCCGCGCATCAGGTACACCACGAAGGGGTCACGATAGTGGGGCGCGACCGCGTCGTCGGCGCGCAGGTCGATGAAGCTGCCGACGACGGTCGCTTCTTCGCCTTCGATCGGAAACCAGCGCGGGTTTTGCTGGCACAGCGCGCGGTCCAGCTCGCGGCACACCACCATCCAGCGATATGCCTCGAGCGCTCCAGCGGTCACGTCCGCGCCGACGGTACCACTCCAGGAAGGTCTTGCAGGCTGATTCAGCGACACCCGCCGCCAAGCTCTTCCGCTTCCCGTGTTGAACAATCCTCCCTTCGGGAGAACTTGGTTGCTGGCGCAAGCTCGTCCGCTTCCTGTGTTGGATCGAACCCCTTCGGGAGAAGACTGGGCTGAACACGACCGACGGTATGGCCGCAAGCTCTCCTGCTGGCAGGCGTGCCGGCACAAACAGCTTTGGGGAGAAGTTGGTTTCAGACATGAGAAGCGTGAGGGACGGGAACCTCGAATCAGCCGTGGAGTTTTTGCCTGAACCGAAGATTTAACGTATCAATGACCTTCACGGGATGACGGCCGGGGGGCAGCGCGAAATCAAGATTCTGGCCGTCAGCGACGAGGTCGATTCGCGGCTGTACGGCGTTGGCGCGCTCGACCAGCGCGCGGTGCCGGATCTCCTTCTCGGCTGCGGCGACCTGCCGGCGTACTACCTGGATTACCTGGTCAGCAAGCTCGACGTGCCGCTGTACGCCATCCACGGCAACCACGACGCCCCGCGCCCGCTCGAAGGCTCGGCCGGCTTCGACGCGTGCGGCGCGCACTGGGTCGGTGGTCGGGGGGTCAACATCGGGGGTCTGCTCCTGGCCGGCTTCGACGGCTCGCTCCGATACAACGACGGTCCCTACCAGTCATCGCAGACCGAGATGCACGCGGCCGTGCGCAGCCTGGTGCCATGGCTGCTCATGAACCGGGTGCGCTACGGACGCTACCTGGATGTGCTGATCACCCATGCGCCGCCAAAGGGCGTGCACGACGTGGCGGACCGCTGCCACACCGGCTTCGACGCGTTCAACTGGTTCGTCCGCACGTTTCAGCCGCGCTATCACCTGCACGGACACATCCACCTGTACGACCGGCGTCAGACAACCGTCACGCGGGTCGGCGCGACCGACATCGTCAACGTCTACCCGTTTCGTGAGCTGACGTTGACGATCTCCGACAAGCCCTGAGCCTCGACGAAGCGGTCGAGCGCAGTCAACCAGTCCACGTCGGGCGCTTCGGCCCGACGCCAGATGGCCAGTCGCGCGATCAGATCGGCCGATCGGTCGCCGGGGAACGCGGCGATGATCTCGCGTGCCCGAATCGTTTCCCACAACGGACGGAACACATCGGCGAACCAGCGCGGGGCGGCGACCTCGAGCTCGGTCATGCCCCGTTCATCGCGATAGCGCTCGATCGCGTCGAGCAGAATGCCATAGGTCTCGGGCCGCGCGGCGCCCACGTCGGTAAGACCGGTGGCTCGCTCGAACGCACGCCGCGCGGCGAACCGTTCAGGTGCTTGCTCATCAGCAACGGCCACGAACTCGGTCACGTTGGCGTCAATCTCGACCTGACCCTGGGCAATGGCCACGGCCAGACGATGGTGCCCGTCGAGCACGTAGTAGCCGAAACCCAGCTTGTACAGGTCGATCGCTGGCATCTCCCCATCCGATTCGACCGCCCGCTTCACGCGCGCAAAGCGCTCTTCGTCGTGTTTGCGTCGGCGCCGCAGCGGCGGCCGGAAGTCCAGCCCCAGCTCGTGGCAGCGATCGACACTGCCGATGATCCGCGCAATTTCGACGGTGCGGACGCCCAGCCCGCGCTGCACCAGACCGCCGGCGCGCTCGGCGTCCTCGTGGAAACAGCGTAGCTGCCGACGCTCCAGCGTTTCTCCGCTGGGATGCACCAGCAGCACCGGGCACGGCGCTGCGCGGGCGACCTGGTCGGCCACGCTGCCGAGCACGGCGCTCGACAGCATTGGTCGGGTGTTGGTGCCCAGGATGATCAGAACCGCGTCGCGGATCAGTGCCTCCTGGACGATCACCGAGGCTGGCGTGCCAACGCGAATCAGGCCCTCGGCGTGGATGCCCGCACTGCGCAGCCGCGCACCAATGGTGTCCAGGTACGCGCGGGCGACCGCCTCGCTTGGCAGCACGTTGGCAGGGTCGACGGTGCCTGGCCGCAGCACATGCAGAAGCAGCACGTCTGCGCCCAGCGCGCGGGCATACTGCTCCGCTACGGGGATCTTGACTTCGCCTGCGGGCGTCAGGTCCAGGGGGACCAGGATGGTCCGCGGCGAGGAGTGCTCGTCGGCCATGAGTAGACAGGCTCTGGCTTGGGCTTACGGGATGCTAACCGATTCCACCAGGCGAGACCCGCGCGCGCTGTTAGTCGAACACGACGCGGGTGAGCCCGCCATGGCCGTGCACCGCCTCGACCGCCTCGATCGACTCGTAGAAGTTCAGGCTCGGCGTGCCCGTCGGCCAGACAAGGACCACCCAGCCATTCGAAAAGACGGCTCCTTCAGCCACCCAGCCGACGCCGCTGACGCCGGATTCGTCGGCGAGTCGTAGCAGGTGGAACGTGGTGATGCGCGTACGACCTGGCGGCAGGCCGCGTGCCGATTTCACGAGGATGAGGAAGTCAACACCCGCTCGTTCAGGACGTCGCCGTAGTGTTCGACGAGGGCTTCAGGCAGTGGCCGCTGAACTGGGCGACCGAGCGCCATCTCCAGTTGGACGGCATTCACGACCGCCTTGGCCCCGAAGTGATTGTTGTAGAAAGCATACGTTTCGCGCGTCTTGCCGGCGGCCTCGCGTACGTCTTCCGCGATGTGGCGCTGCTCGTCGGGTGTGTACAGGTAGTTGTAACGGTCCTCCGACTCTCCGTGCCGCCACCAGTTCTTGTAGTTGCGACCGTGAAATCTGAAGTACGCGGTGTCGCTGGTCAGCGGGACGTGCCGAATCGACGTCTTGAAGCGCGGCTCGTCGATCATGACCCAGGCGACGCTCTGTTCCTCCATCAACTTGCGGATGCCAACGGTTTCCTCGGATTCGGTCCACTCACGGTGGCGCAGCTCCACCGCCAGGCGGAACCCCGCGCCGCGCATGCGACGGATCAGGTCCTCCAGGTACTCCAGCGTGCCGGCATCGGGCCGGAAGCTGGTCGGAAATTGTGCCAGTAAGGGGCCGAGTTTGCCGGCGTCGGCGAGCGGGCCGATGCCCTCGGCGAACGCGCCGAAGTCTTCGTCCTGGACGCGCCACGTCTGGCCAGTGGCGGCCTCGAACATCTTCGGGTGCGTGAATTTCTGCCACAGCTTGGCCGTGAATCGGAACTCTTCAGGGACTTTGCTGGCCCAGGCGCGCGCGGCGTGCTCGTTGGGCGGTCGATAGAACGAGCTGTTGATCTCGACCGTGTTGAAGTACTGCGCGTAGAAACTGAGCTTGTCCTTGTCGGCGAGTGCCGGCGGATAGAAGATGCCGTCCCAGGCGCCTTCACCCCTGGGGTAGCTCCAGCCCGAGGTGCCGATATACAGGCGCGAAGACGGGGCCGCGCCGGTCGGTTCGGTGTGGGCCCCCCCTTCGGCGCGCGGCATCAGGCGGCTCTGGCCTGCTTCTGGCGCTCGGTCTTGCGCTGTTGCATCTGGCGGCCTACTTCCTCGCGCTTGCGAGTGTCCCAGATCTTACGCACCTTCGGAAACAGGCTGCCTTCCTCCTCTTCAATGTGGTGCTCGGTATTTTCCTGCAGCACCTTGATCTTGGCCTCCCAGTTTTCCGCCGAAGGCTCGAGCTGACTGATCTCCTCGATCAGCACGTCCATGACGTGGTGCTCTTCGTAGCTCTCGAGGACCAGGTCTTCGGTCTTTTTCTCTTCCTTGAGCTGGGGATAGAAGTACGTCTCTTCGAGCTCCTCGTGCAGGGTGAGCATGCTCTTGAGCTGATTCCACAGGCGCGTGGCGCTTGCGCCTTCGGCCTGCTCCAGCTTTTTGAAGACCTGCTTGACTTCGTCGTGCTCATCCCCGAGGAACTTCAGAACGTCCATACGTTCCTCCTGTCCAGTATTCTCCCCGCGGCGGCGGGGCAAGCGGCGTGCCGCGTGCGACACTCAATCGAGGCTGAAGGTGATGAGCGGGACTGAGCTCGACAGGCTGCGGGCCGAGATCGACGAGCAACCCGACGTTGTCCAGCGGCTGCTCGAGCGTCAGCTGGGCTCCGTTCGTGAGCTGGCCGACGTCATCCGGCAGCGCGACCCGGCGGCGATCGTGCTGGTCGCGCGGGGCAGCTCGGACAACGCGGCGGTGTACGGACGCTATCTGCTGGAGGTGTGCAACCGCCGCCTCACGTCGCTCGCGGCGCCGTCGGGCCTGACGCTGTACGGACGTGGCCCGCGCCTGGACCGCACCGTCGTGATTGGCATTTCCCAGTCGGGCCAGGGCGAGGACGTGATCGCCTACGTTCGCGAAGCACGTGCCCAGGGCGCCGCGACGGTTGCCCTGGTCAACGACGAAGCGTCGCCCCTGGCGCAGACGGCCGAGCGGGTCATCTCGTGCCTCGCCGGGCCCGAACTGAGCATTCCGGCGACCAAAACCGTCATCGCGCAGATGACGCTGCTGGCCATGCTGTCGAGCGTGCTCGACCCTGGCACATCGGCGACTTCCGCACTGGCACACCTTCCCGAAATACTGCGCGCCGCGCTTGCTCAGCGCGAGGCGGCCGCGCGGCTCGCCCGATCGCTGGCGTCCTCGACGCTCGGATCGGTGATCGGCCGCGGCTTTGCCTTCCCGCCGGCACTGGAGATTGCGCTCAAGCTCAAGGAGACGTCGTACACACGCGCGGAGCCATTTTCGGCGGCCGATTTCCTGCACGGACCGATGGCGCTGGTTGAGCCGGGCTACAGCGCGCTCGTGCTCGACGCCGGTGGCCGCTCCGGTGAAGCGGCGGTCGACCTGGCCAGGGCGATTCAGCAACGTGGCGGCCAACCGGCCTTGCTGCGTGCCGGCGATCTGGTCCCACTTGAGGTCGACCTGCCGAATGTCTCGCTCGGGGCGAGTATCGGCGAGCCGTACGCGCCCATTCTCGTGCTGGTCCTCGGCCAGCTGTTCGCGGTCGAGCTCGCGCTGGCCCGCGGCCTCGATCCGGCTCGGCCGCGCGGCCTGCGCAAGGTCACCAGCACGCGGTGAGCCAGCTCGATCGACTGCAGACCGAACAGCCCAACCCGCGCACCGCCGACCTGGATCGGTTGGACACCTTGCAGGTGCTACAGCGGCTGAACGACGAGGACCAGCTGGTCGCGCCAGCGGTTCGTGCGGTACTGCCGCAGATCGCCAGCGCGGTCGAGCGTGCGTTCGAAAGATGGCAGCGCGGCGGCCGTATCGTGCTGTTCGGGGCTGGAACGTCCGGGCGGTTGGCCATGCTCGATGCTGCCGAGCTGGGCCCGACGTTTGGCGTCGCGCCTGAGCGATACGCGGCGCGCATGGCCGGCGGGGCGGGCGCATTTCTGAAGGCAGTCGAAGGCGCCGAAGACGATCGCGCGGGCGGCGCGCTCGCCGCGGACGACCTCTCGCCCGACGACGTGGCGTTCGGTATCGCCGCCAGCGGGCGCACGCCGTGGGTGCTCGGCGCGCTGGAGCGTGCCCGCCAGCGGGGTGCTACCACCATCGGACTCGCGTGCGTGCGCGAGCCGGCGCTCGACCAGCACGTCGACGTGTGCATCGTGGTGGACACCGGCGCCGAGGCCATCTCGGGCTCGACGCGGTTGAAGGCAGGCACCGCCCAGAAGCTGGTGCTCAACGCGTTCAGCACCGCGTTGATGGTTCGACTGGGCAAGGTCTACGGCAATCTCA
>CBJLVJ010000155.1:0-6484 GCA_966426465.1 uncultured bacterium
TGAGGATTTGTTGAAACAGCTCGGGGCAAGGAACCGGGTTCACGCCGCCATCCTGGCCACCCGTCGGGGTTGGCTCTGAGCTAACGCACCTGGCCCTCGCGCAGGGGGACGCGCGCCCGCACGACGCAGCCCTGGTCATCCTCGATGCTGAGGCTGACGCTGCGACGGCCCATGCGGAGTGTCAGGGCGACCGCGCGGGCCTGAGCGCCGCGCTCAGCGTTGGCCAGCGCCTCGCTGGCAATGGTATGCAACCGCTGCGCGACTTCGGGCGCCAGCGGTCTCTCCGGGCCAGTCAGGACAACCGTTGCCTCGATACCCGTCCGTTGCGCGAAGCTGTGCACCAGTTGCCGCAACGCGCATACGAAGCCGCGCTCGACGACCTCCGCCCGGTTCAGAGTCACGATCGCGTCACGGATCTGCGCGGTTCCCGTGGACGCCAGGCCAAGGATCTCGACCAGCGCGGCCGACGCGCCATCAGAGGTGCCCTCGGTCGGCAAGTCGGCCAGTGCCGCCCCGGCGACGAGGCCGATGACAAAGAACGTCTGCAGCGCGAA
The DNA here is from genome assembly GCA_966426465.1 of uncultured bacterium. Taxonomy (GTDB): domain Bacteria; phylum Chloroflexota; class UBA6077; order UBA6077; family CF-72; genus CF-72. Next base: position 555 of record CBJLVJ010000155.1, read on the forward strand.
GTCCTGAACCTGTACCTGTCTCTCGACCTCGTCGCGCTTGCGGTCGGTGATATCGATGCAGCCGCCGATGTAGCCCAGGAACTCACCCTGGGCACTGTACAGGGGCCGACCACGATCCAGGATCCAGCGATACTCGCCATCATGTCGGCGCAGGCGGTACTCCATCTCGAAGTCCCGCCGCGCGTCGAAGGCATCAACGTAGGTGGCGATGCAGCGATCGACGTCCTGCGGATGAACGCCTTCGGCCCAGCCGTTGCCACGTTCCTGGTCGGCGGTCCGCCCTGTGAACTCCAGCCAGGGCTTGTTGAAGTAGGTCGTCAGCTTATCCGGCCCGGACTGCCAGATCATGACGGGCGCCGCGTCAGCCATCGCCTCGAATAACTTCTGGCCGTCAGCGCCCACAGGGTCACTGGCAGCGGCTCGCATGGGCCGATTGTTCGGCGGCATTGCCTCGCGCGCATCGTACATAAGCCCGAGCTTGGTCGAGCAAGAGGAGATCGGTCATTTGACCGATCCTCAGACGCTGGTCAGGTCGGCTGGTCGGAAAGTCAGCCGCTGTCAAGTGCATCTGGCCAACGGTTGAAACGCTTCTGGCATCCAGACGAAGGGAGACTTTCCCATGCGTTTCTTTGACTGTTGGTGGGAGCGTGCAGCGATGCTGGCTCGGTTTGCGCCATTGATCGTTGCCATCGTCGCACTGGTGCAGCCAAATCAGAACCCGATGGACTACTACTGGGAATGACACCGGTACAGCGCGGCACCGCCACGGGCGTTATGCTCGGGGCGGGTGCCGAGCACGATTCCCTCGCCGCTGTTCGGTAGGTCGGCAGAGCTCGCCGAGATTCGGCGTCTGCTCACCCAGGAAGGTGTGCGCCTTCTGACGCTGAGCGGCCCAGGCGGGACTGGCAAAACGCGTCTTGCCCAGGCCCACGCCTCCGACCAGGCGGCTCATCCCGGTCGGTCCGTCCACTTCGTCGACCTCGCCGTGGTGCACGACCCGGCGGATGTGGCGGCCAGCATCGCTCAAGCACTGGGAGTTCAGGATTCAGGTAGCGAGCCACTGGTGGCCATCCTGCGTGATACGGTCGCCCACGGCGCAATCCTGCTGGTGCTGGACAACTTCGAGCGAGTGACGGGCGCCGCGGCCTTCGTGGCTGAGCTGCTCGCGGCTGGCCCTGACCTGGCTTGCCTCGTGACCAGCCGCGAGCCGCTGCACATTCGAGCCGAGCACGTGTTCCCGGTGGGGCCCTTGCCCGTGCCAACGCCGGAGCTCTCCGACCTGGCCGCGATCGCCTCGACGCCATCCGTTGCGCTGTTCGCCGACCGCGGCCGAGCGCGCAAGCCGGATTTTGCCGTGACGGCTGAGGATGCGGCCGTCGTCGCGAACATCTGTCGGCGACTGGATGGGCTACCACTGGCGATCGAGCTTGCCGCCGCGCAGATCAGCGTCCTGCCGCCGCACGTGATCCTGGCGCGACTCGAGGCGCACGAGCCGTTTGTGCTCGGTGGTGCACTCGATTCGCCAGTCCGCCACCGCACCCTGAGCGCCGCGGTTCGCTGGAGTTACGACCTGCTGGATGCTGCTGAGCAACGCGCGTTCCGCGCCTGCGGCGTCTTCAGCGGTAGCTTTGGCGTGGCGGCTGTGGCGGGACTGGTCGACGACAAACCGGACCAGCCGGGCGATATCCTCGGCACGCTTGCACGGCTGGCCGACAAGAGTCTGGTCCAGGTGGCCGACGCAGCGTCTGACGAGCCGCGGTTCCGGTTGCTCGAGACGATCCGCACCTTCGCCCTCGAAGTTCTGGCTGAGTGCGGCGAGCTCGTCAAGACGCGTCGACGGCATGCGCTGTTCTTTGCCGACTTAGCGGAACGCGCCGAACGGCGGCTCGTCGGGCCGACGATGGCCGCGACCCTGGACCAGTTCGAGCGCGACTACGACAACTTCCGCGCGGCGCTGTACTGGGCGCTGGATGATGACGGCGAGCTGGTCGTTGGCCTGAGACTGGCCGGCGCGCTGTACCGCTTCTGGATGTTGCGAGGCCATCTGGGCGAGGCTCGCCAGTGGCTCGAACGGGCGCTGCCGCGCAGCGCGGGCGTGCCCGTCGAGGTGAGAGCCAAGGCGCTCAACGCGGCCGGGGTACTGGCTGGCTTACAGGGCGACAACCAGGCCGCGGAGACGTTCTTTCGCGAGAGCTTTGGTCTGTGGGAGACGGTCGGCGATCTGAACCGCATGGCCGCGGCGATCGGCAATATCGGACTGGCCGCGCAGGATCGCCAGGACACCCAACAGGCCATCATGTGCTTTCAAAAGGCTGAAAGCCTCTACGCGGCCGGCGGCGATCGACGGGGTGTCGCCGTGTCGGTCGGAAGCCGCGCGCATCTGGCACGCCAGGAAGGTCACACCGAGGAAGCCGTTGAGCTGCTGCAGCAGGCGCTGGCGGTGTTCCGTGAGGTCGGCGATCCACGAGGCACGGCGAATTCACTGGCGAACCTCGGTCACGCTCTGCTGGAGCTTGGTCAGCCCGAGCGGTCAGCCGCGCATTTCCGTGAGGCGCTCGAGCTCAGGCGCTCGCTCGGTAACACACTCGGCGTCGCCGAGTGTCTGGAAGGGTTCGCGGCAACCGCCGCGGACGTGCGACAGGCGCGACGGGCCGCGCGGCTGTTGGGCGCCGCCGCCGCTTTGCGCGAGATCACCGGCGCCCCGTTGCCGACCACCGATCGCCGCCAATACGAGGCACTTCTGGCCCGCATGCAGCGGCAGCTGAGCCCGCAAGCGCTGGCAAAGGAGCAAGCCATCGGCCGCGCCTATGCGCCCGAACAGGCCATCGAGTACGCGTTGCAGGTCGGTGGCGATCAGTCTGGCGCGCGCGGTGTGCTAACCCGACGCGAACGCGAGGTCGCACAGCTCGTGGCGCGGGGTTTCAGCAACCGCCAGATCGCCGAGGCACTGCTGCTCGCGCGCCGAACGGTCGGCACGCACCTCGAGCACATCTTTGCCAAACTTGGCGTACAGACGCGGGCCGAGGTGGCCGTCTGGATCACCCGCCAGAGCGACGGGCTCCAGGAAGAATCGGCGGACCTCCGTCTGGCTGAACCCGACCCCATCCGGGTGTTGGAGGCGCCTGGGAGGCCGGTACGGAGATGATCAGCCGGGGCACTGGCGGTGTGTGGTCCGCAAGCGGCAGTCGAACCGTCACGCACGTGCCTGTGCCCTCTTCGCTGTCGACCGACAACCGGCCGCCATGCGTCTTGACGGTGTGCCACACACTTGCCAGTCCGAGACCGGTCCCAGCCACGCCCCGAACGTTGCTGCCGCGCTGAAATGGCTCGAACACGAACGGCAGGTCGCGCGCCGGTATACCGATCCCATGGTCGGCGATGCGGACCACCGCCCAGCGTCCGTCACAGCCGACCTCAGCCGTTGAGCTCACCTCGACGGCGCCGCCAGGTGGACTGTACTTGACAGCATTGCCGATCAAGTTCTCGAGCATGCGCTCCAATTCATGGCGGTCCCACGGTCCCTCCAGGACTGGCTGTGCCTCGCTGATGTCAATCCGATGCTCTTGGGTCGTGAGCTGCTCGGCCGCTATCACCTGGCGAATGAGTCCCACCAGATCGGTTTGTTGTTGATCGACGCGTTCACACCAGCGACCCGGCACGGGCCGGCTATCCTCGAGCAGCGCAGACAGGCCGGATGCGATGCGCGTGATGGTCGAATCGATCGCCTCCAGGCGCGTGCGGAACTCGACACGTGCAGCCGGATCGGAGACCGCCGGCGCGATGCGGCGGAGTTGCTGTGCAGTACCTTTGATGTACGCGAGTGGAGACATGAGATCGTGGACCGATGTCGCAAGAGATTCCTGGCGTTCCTCGAGCGCCACGCGGCAGGCTCGATACAGCCTGGCTGATTCCAGCGCTTGCGCGAACCGGCCGGCGAGCTCCTGAGCGAGGCGGACCTGAACCGCGCCATACCCGTGTGCGTTGTCCGACAGGAAGATTGTGATGGCCAGCGGGTGTTCGCTCCGGATGGCGACCGGCACGAGCATGGCCGTGTTGACGCCCAGCTCGCCGAGCAGGACGTGTGGAGGATGCCCATCGCCCAGCAGGACCGCCGTGGCCAGTTGCGACAGGACCGCCGGCCGTGCGCTCGACGCGATGCTGCGAAGACGCTGCCAGCAGTCCGGCTCGGAGAATGCGGATCGCGCCGCTCGTATCAGCGGCTCTTCGCGAGACGGGTCGACGTGTCTGGCCATGCTGACTTCGCACGGGGACGATCCTCCATCTGGGAGCAAGCAGACCACGCACGCGTCGCCCAGGGTGGGCACGCTGAGCTCGGCCATGCCGCGCAGAGTGAGCTGGAGGTCGAGTGATCGCGCAAGGCGTTTGCTCGCGTCCGCCAGGAACGCGGCATGCGATCCAGACCGCCGCCTGGTAGCCCGCATCAGCCTGGAAGGTAACGCACGGTTCGTCGTGTCCAGCGACGCAGAGCCATGGACGATGCTGGGCTGCGCCCGCATAGTTGGCCCTCCCTCGGAGCAGCGTAATGATCCCGCTCAGAAAACTGCCCGGCCACGGGACGCGACCTGAACCTCTGTCGGAGCTGCCTGAACGAGCCCTGAACGAGCTGATGCAGGTCGTGCCCGTTCAGGCCGCGTACAGGCAATGCAGCCCGGTGGCACAGCACGAGTCAGGTCCACAGCGCTACGGTGGACATGGTCTGGCGCCTCCTGTTCGCCTGGGACGGCACGCAACGCAGCTAGCCGGCTGGCGCCGGACCTCAACATCCAGGGAGGCATTGCAGGACTCATGGTCTTGTTGCAGGCGTCAGCCGAGCAAGCGCATTCGCCGGTCTCGGCCAGGCGCCAGCGTCACGACTGGGTACGCCGTGACGTACGCTGCTTGATGTGCGGCCGGCTTGTTGGTCGGCTGCTGGGCATACCCCAGACACACAAAAACGGGGACCGGTCCGCTGGTCATGCGCTCGCGTTCGTTGCGTATCGCGCCGTGGATCCGACCGAACCACTCGTTCGGTTCACGCCGCGGTTGCGCTTTCGGTGTCGTCAATGTGGCGGCACCGGAGCTCTCGACGAGGTCGATGTATTTTCGACCTACGACGATGCGTTGGACCGGGTCCAGGGCTAAGCCGGACCGCCAATCGGCGGTCTGACCACTCGCCAGGTGGCCGATCCCGGGGCGGAGCGCCTGATGTACGCTAGTAGCGCGGACATTGGGTGTCATCTGCACGTGACACGTCTCGCGCGCCTGGGAACCTGCCATCCGAATTGAGCAGCTTCATTGGGCGCACGGGCGAGCTCCAGCGCCTTGCGCGGGCAGCAAGCGGCGTACGCCTGCTTACCCTGGTGGGCCCGGGTGGCGTCGGCAAATCTCGCCTGGCGCTGCGCCTCGCCAGACGCCTCTCCAGCAACCATCCGGACGGAATCTGGCTGGTCGATCTCGCGTCGGTGACACATCCGGACCACCTGCCCCAGGCCGTCGGCGATGTCCTCGGTCTGCGGCAGCGCTCGCCTCAAGCATGGGTCACCGCGCTCCGGAGCAAGCTGCGGGATCGTGCATTGCTGCTGATACTCGACAACTGCGAGCACCTGCTTGCAGGGAGTGCAGATCTAGCGAGCACTCTGCTCGAGGCATATCCACGACTGCACGTCCTGGCGACCAGCCGGAGGCCGCTTGGCGTATCGGGCGAGTACGTCTGGAGCGTTCCACCGCTGTCGCTGCCCAGGTCCGCCACCGCCGAGCGCGAGGAAGTCGAAAGCAGCGAGGCCGTGCGTCTGTTCGTGGCGCGCGCCCGCATACGCGCGCCCCAGTTCACGCTGACCGAGCGCAACCTTCGGCTGGTGGCCGACATCTGTCGTCATCTGGATGGGCTGCCCCTGGCGCTCGAGCTGGCGGCGGCTCATGTCGAAGGAATG
>CBJLVJ010000156.1:0-6471 GCA_966426465.1 uncultured bacterium
GGCGCTCGCGGCGGCCGCGGAAGATGGCGCCATGGAACAGGCTCAGCACGCTTTCATGGACGGCCGCGTCGAGTCCCCCAGTGTCCTGGGACTGCGGATTGCGGGAGCACTCGGTCGGAGAGTTCGGACAGTGGCGTACCAGATCGGTCGTGGGCTCATCGGCCTGCTGGGCGTCGTCCTGGTCCTCGGCCTTTCAGGGACCGTCTACGAGTCAGTGGCCGAAGCAGCCGACGCGCGAGCGTATCCGCCGCCCGGCCAGATGGTCGACGTGGGCGGCTATCGCCTCCACATCAATTGCATTGGCACGGGCAGCCCCACCGTGGTGATCGAAGCAGGATGGGGCGATTCGTCGGGGGCGTGGAGCAGTTGGGTGCAGCCGCCGGCGGCCAGGACGACGCGAGTCTGCACCTACGACCACGCGGGAATGGGCTACAGCGAACCCGGACCGTTGCCGCGCACTGCTGAGCGCTTCTCTCAAGAGCTGCACGCGTTGCTAGACGGTGCAGGCGTACCCGGCCCATACGTGTTGGTCGGCCACTCCCTGGGCGGCGCAACGGTCCGTGTGTTTGCGCATCACTACGCGGCGGATGTCGCTGGCGTGGTGCTGATTGACTCGATGAGCCCTAGTGCAGCCAAGCCATCCACCTCGGCCGCCAAGACAGAGCCGGACTCGCACTCGATTGCTGATTGGGCAGCGACGCTCCCCGCGCGAACCGGGCTGCTGCGCTTGTTGTCCGGTCCACTCGATGCGTATCACGGGTTGTCACGGGAACAAGCGAACGCCTACTCCTCGTTCTCGATCAGGCCGCGTTCCTTCCAGACGTGGCTGGACGAAGGCAAGGGAATGCCGGCGAGCCTGGCCCAAGCGGGTGCGGTCAAAAGCTTGGGTGCGGTACCGCTGATCGTGCTGTCGCGCGGCCTGACCGTGGAACCGGATGAGGATTGGCAGAGGATGCAAACAGAGCTGCTCGGCTTGTCGTCCAGGAGCACTCAGCTCTTCGCCGACAAGAGTGGCCACAACGTGGAGTTCGACCAGCCGGAGGCCGCGGTCGGGGCCATCGACAAGATGGTCGAGTTGACGCGCGATCAGGCACCGGTGGCCGCGCGATGACACCGACACATGCAGCGCCCGGAGCTATCAAGCCTGCCCTCCACTGGACCAGATGTTGGCCCCTCCTACTTGCTCTGAGCGTCCTGCTGCTTGCGCCAACGGCGGCCCAGGCGCGAGACGACTCCACTACCCATTGTGGACGCTCGATCCACCGATTTTTGAGACGATTGACGCCTTTGTCACCTCGCAGATGCAATCGATGCACATTCCCGGCGTCTCGATCGGCATCGTGCAGGGCGACAAGATCGTCCATCTCCGGGGCTTTGGCGTAGCCAACCCTGCTGGCCAAGTCATGACTGCTCAAACTCCACTGATTCTTGGTTCGACCAGCAAGTCCTTTACCGCGCTGGCCATCATGCAGCTGCTGGAGGCCGGCCGGATAAGTCTTGATACTCCCGTACGAGACTATCTGCCGTGGTTCGAGGTAGACGAACCCCTGGTTCCCGCCGCCGCCTCGCTGATCACTGTCCGGCATCTGCTCAACCACACCAGCGGTATCCCGACAGGAAAGAGTATTGGTGCTTCCTTGACAGGCTCTGTCGACGAGACGTCTGAAGAAGCGGTCCGAGCGCTCGGTAAGATCGCCACCACGACACCAGCCGGGACGACGTTTCAGTACTCCAACGGCAACTATGTCATCCTGGGCCTACTTGTGCAGACCGTGTCAGGACAGAGCTACGAGTCCTACGTGCAGGAGCACATCTATACGCCACTGCGCATGCAAGAGAGTTTCGTCTCCGAAACCGAGGCCGTGCGTCACGACATGGCGAGTGGCTATCGGTGGTGGTTCGGTTTTCCAATTCCGGGCGATGACGTCCGACAGGTTCAGCGGTGTAGACCACCAGCACCTTCACGTGATCACCTCGACCGCGGTCCTTGCCCGTTGCAGCAGGGCACGCACCTGAGGCACCAGCGCCTCCGGGTGATGGGCAGCGACATGTACGTGTGGGACATGCGCGCGAATCTCGCGCACGATGCCGGCGTCCGGCACGGAATCGGGCGACCACGCCAGCAGCATCGGCACGTCAGGGTGGGCCAGGGCGGAGTCGACGGCCAGATTGTGCGAGTGGCCGTCAGCATCGAGTGATGCCAGGGTTGGGTCGTACACCATCAGGTCAGCGCCCTCGGTCAACGGGCAATAGCCCTTGTCGCAACGGACGCACCGTTGCGGCGGCCAGGGACCGGGACAGGTGACGACGGCGAAGTAGCCATTCGAGCGCAGCTCAGCGGCCAGGAGCTCCGCGAAGCTCACGTCACGGTGAGCAATCAAGACCGTGTACATGCCTGATCCCTTCTCGCGTCCCACGACTGCCGTAACGCCCGCAGTTTGACCCCAAGCGGGTCTGGCGACCACGCCCCGAGGGGTGGTCTGACCCTATCCAAAATGGGTGAGGCGACCACCGTCCGGCTGATCGGTCGCCGCGACACTGAGCGGAGGGTTTCAGGCCGCGTGCTTGTCGGCCAGGTCGTCGCCGGGCAGGCCACCCTCGATTCGACTACGGAGCACGAGCAGACGGGCGTACTGGCGCGTGGAAAACGGGTACGGCGCCTCGGCGCGGGGCCGCCACCCGAAGCGATACGGCAGATCGTGATCACCGCCGCCGATACCGTCTCGTGAGCCGATGCGTGTGGAAATGCTCGGTCTCTGCTCCATGGGACTCTCCTTACGGATGACGTCGCTATCAGCCACGAGGATGCACCTCGCCTCTCGGCTCGCGACACACCCGTTAGGCCAGTCCAATGCGCGTGCAGGAGTAGGCTCGGACCCTACCCATCGGGGTAGGCGGCCTGCCCCTGCGAGCACGCGCTCAGCAAGAGAACTGACGGTCCCGCGGTTTTCGCGCAAGCGCAGCAGGACGTTTCGCCGTGCTGATCTGCACAAGGGCGTAACCAGAACCGCGAGCTGGCCGAGCGGTTGGTGGTGCGCGAGAACACGGTCACGTACCACTTCCGCAACATTCTGGACAACCTCGACGTACAGAACCGCGCAGGTCATCGCCTACGCGGTACAGCACGGGATGTTGCAGCTAAAGTAGCTTCAAGGCGGTCCTGATTTAAGACGCACCGGCCAGCGCCTCGCGGACCAGTGGCTCCTCGGCGGGTCGCAGCTCGGCCGGATGGACGAGCAGGACCGGCGTGGTGCCCCGGTGGAGGACTCCGCCGGCGACGCTGCCCAGGATGGTCCGGGGCAGCCCGGTTCGGCCGTGCGTCGCCATGACGACTGCCGCCGCGAGGTAGTCAGCGGCAATCCTGGCGATTTCCAGGGCCGGCTCTCCGGTTCGCACACAGGTCTCCACGGCCACGGCGTCGGCCCCGAGCCGTGCGATGGCGCCTTCGAGATAGGCCTGCGCGTCGATCTCCGCGCGGTCGTGCGCGGCGTCGCCATAGGGTACGGCGCCGCCCTCGACGGCGATCAGATGCCCGACCGGCGGCACGACACCGACCAGCACCACGCGCGCTGCGACGAGGTGCGCCAGCTCGCGCGCGATCGGCAGCGCCGACTCGGCCAGCTCGGAGCCGTCGAGCGGGACCACCAGTACCGGCTCCTGCTGGTCAAAGCGCGGCGCGGGCGGCAGTTCCTCCGCTTCGCGGACGAGCAGCACCGGCGTCGCCGTGCGGCTGACGACAGCTTCCGCCACGCTGCCGTGGAGCCAGCGGCCTGGACCGACGCGGTCGTGTGTCGCCATAACGACCAGGCTGGCGTGGCGCAGCTCGATCTCCTCGAGGATCCAGGTCGCGGGCGAGCCGCCGAACGGGACGCCGGTGTGCACGCGCAGGCCAGCCGCCTCGAGCGTTGCGGCCAGGCCGGCCAGGTAGGCCTCGGCTTCCGAGACGGCGCGCTGCTGGCCGGGCGCATCGTGCGACAGGCCGCGGCCCGGCACAGCGCGCACCAGGCTGAGCGTCGCCGAGGCGCGGACCGCCAGGGCCCCGGCGAACGGCAGAGCTGCCTCACTGGCGGCCGAGCCATCGAGCGGAACCAGGATGTTGTTGAGCATGGGACCGTTCCTCTTGTTTTGCGCTCGACGCTATCAGCGAAGTGTTGCGCGCCCCGTAGCCCCCGGTTGCTGCTCGGTAACTGTATGTCTGCACGTTATTGGGGTCTTCACCCACCTGCGGGGGTGGGGCTGAGGACCACCCGCCGGGGTATCGCAGCAAGCTGGCCATAGACAGACACTTGCTTGCTGAGAGGACGCACATGCGGCAACACCCGAATGCCAGCCGTACCCGCAATTTCGGTGTTGAGCGCCAGCGCCATCCTGGCCGACCGTCCCAAGCGCCTCAGCCTCGCCGGTGCGCCGGACCAGCCGGGCTGCAACAAACCTGGAGACCAGCCGCGTGATCGAATTTGTCCGCGCCCAGAACCTGTTGATGGACGGGTACTCCGGCCTACCACAGCAGATCGAACCCGACCGTAACCCAAAGCGGGGAACGATCGAATCGCTTCGAGATGCCCTGGAGCAGCACGCAAGAGGTGAGCTCGACGCGCTGGGGCACTACGAGCGTCTGCGAACCGCCACCGGTGACCCGGTGATCGCGCTGGTGATGCGCCTCATCCTCGAGGACGAGGAGCAACACCATGGCCTGTTACGGCGGATCGAAGCCAGCCTGCGTGATGCGCTCGACTGGACGCGCTCACCCAACGCGCTACCCGAAACCGACATTCCACAACCGCCGATCGCAGGCGATCTGGTGGAGCTTGCGCATGCGCTCATCGTGGAAGAGCGCAGCGGAGCACGTGACCTGCGCGACCTGGCTCGCAGCGAGCAGCGGCTCGGTTCCGAGCTGCAGGCCGTGCTGCTCGAGTTGATGGCCCTGGACAGCGACAAGCACGCGCGGCTGCTCGAGTTCGTCCACCATCGCCTGGTCGCGCGAGCCCGGGCCGCCGACGGACCGGGTGACTGACATGATGAACCGCGCACGTCCAGCTGCATTTCCTCGACGAGAGCTGCTCACCGGTGTCGTGGCCTTCGGCTCGCTGGGCGCCCTGGCGACGCTGACCCTACCGAACATCCCCGCGCTCGTGCGTGATGCGCTCGCTCCGCTGCCGGCGTGGGCGGCGGCCACACCGCGCTCAGCGCGAGCCTACCACGCGGCGATGCGCCGGGCCGATCTGCTGGCTCAGCTGCCCTGCTACTGCGGTTGCATGACCTCGGCACCTCTGGCGCACCAGAACTTGCACGACTGCTACTTCATGGCAGACGGATCGTTCAACACACACGCCGCGGGGTGTGGGATCTGCCAGTCCGAAGCGCTGGATGCCGATCGCCTGCTGCTGGCCGGACGGTCGCCGGCTGATCTCCGACAGGAGATCGACGAGACCTACGGCTCGGCGGGCTGTACTGCGGACCGATGCGTCGACTGACGCTCGCCGCGGTCCTGGCCGGCATCTGGCTGACCGGCTGCGCCTCGTCCGGACGCTACGACACGCCCAATCAGGTCGGTCGTGACAATACGCTCGGGTCACCCGAGGCGCCGGTGGTAATCGAGGAATGGGCCGACTTTCAATGTCCTGCGTGTCGTACTTTCACCAGGGTCGAGCCGGAGCTCCAGCAAGCGGTGCTGGCCGACGGTGGAGCGCGGCTGGTTTTCCGCCACATGCCGTTTCTGGGCCAGGAGTCGGTCTGGGCGGCCGAGGCCACGGAGTGCGCCGGCGATCAGGGGTCCTTCTGGAAGTATCACGACATGCTGTACGCATCCCAGGATGGTGAGAACCGCGGCACGTTCAGCAAGGGCCACCTGAGGCGCTTCGCTGTGGCCGTCGGTCTGGCGGATCAGGCCGGCTTCAACCTGTGTCTGGACACGGACAAGTACGCTGGGCTGGTCCTCGAGGAGAAGCGGCGCGGCGAGCGCCTGGGCGTCAACAGCACGCCGACCCTGTTCGTCAATGGCCGTCGCGTGGTCCTCTCGAACAGCCGCAGCCCGGTTGAAACCATCCGTGTCGCGGTGCAGAACGCGAGCTCCCGCTAACCGGGGAGCCCACCCCCTGGGGTGGGTCAGTCCCACCCCAGCGCATGTTGTGCCGCCCAGCCGGATGCTGCATGCTGCGGCGCGGCCCAGACCGACACGGTGGGCCTGATCGATGCAAAACACCCACACGCAGCTGATTGATCTCGGCCCGCTGCCTGTCCCCGGCGGCGAGCTGCCGGCCGATACACCAGGTACGGAGCTGGCGCCCGCCGCTCACGCGGTCCTGGACGTGCTGTTGATCGAAGACAATCCGGGCGACGCTCGACTGATCCGCGAGATGCTGGTCGAGGCAAACGCCGGCCTGGTGCGCCTCACCCGCGTTGACCGCCTGGCGGCCGGGCTTGAGCATCTCAGCCAGGTGGACCCGGACGTCATCCTGCTGGACCTGGGAC
>CBJLVJ010000157.1:0-6456 GCA_966426465.1 uncultured bacterium
AGCCGCCCTCTGATCCGGTCTGGGGTCGCTACGCGCACGCCCGTCGCGGCCTCCTGTTCCGCTCCACGCTGCAGCCTGGCTTCAGGCGCTTGGCAACGATAAAACCGATCCGAGCGTACTCGAGAATGGTGCGCTCATTGGCATGCGCCCTGTTCCAGTGACGGAGGTGGTTGGACCCACGAGAGTGGTACTTGGTCTGGACGCGAGTGCCGACGCCTTGCAGGCCACGCAAGAGGCTGTGGCGCCGTTGGGACCCGGGGCCATGCACCTGGTGCAAGCCGACATCACCACGATGCCCGCGGACACCGTCGCCGCACCGGGGGCGCCTGATCGTGGCTCAGCGCCGAGACCGACCCAGAGGTGCCAGGGCTCAGGCCCGACCGCCCACGTGAGCCGGCGACGACCGCCATGAACCGCGGACCGGCCAGGCGATCGCCCCCGATTCGTCATGCCCTCCCGGCGCTGGCGCCTGAGAAACGGTGCGGCGCGGTGAAGTCGCACCGGCGCGAAGGGAGTTATTGCGCTGTGTAGCCACCGTCTACTACGTGATATGAGCCCGTGATGAACGATGCTTCGTCTGAAAGGAGGAAACAGGCGAGCGCCGCCACCTCGTCCGGCTTGCCCATGCGCTTGACCGGATGAAGGTTCGCGATGGCCTGCTGCGTCGGCGCATCGAGGTTTGCTGAAAGCAGCGGGGTGGTGATGAAGCCCGGACCGATGCTGTTGATCCGGATACCTAGCGTGGCGTATTCGAGGGCGGCAGTTTTTGTTAGCCCGACGACGCCGTGCTTCGCGGCCACGTACGCGACACTGCTGGCAAAACCGACCGAACCGAGAATTGAGGCCATATTGACGATGGCGCCACCACCACGTGCGAGCATCGCCGGAATCTCGGCCCGCACGCAATAGAAGACGCCGGTCAGGTTGACCCCGAGCACCTGTTGCCATGAGTCCGGTGGGTACTCGCCGGTCAGCGCCTGCGCACCACCGATCCCGGCGTTGTTCACGGCAACATCGAGGCCGCCGAACGTGTCCACAGCGACTTTCACCATGTCCTCCACCGAGGCCAGGTCCGCCACATCGGCTTGCACCGCGCTGGCGGAGCCACCTGCTGCGCCAACCGCCGACTCTACTCGACGTGCGCTGTCCACATTGAGGTCGGCCACCACCACACGGGCGCCGCGCGCCGCCAGCGCCATGGTGATCGCCTCGCCGATTCCTGAGCCGGCACCGGTGACCAGGGCGACCTTGCCCGCGAACTGCGCATCAACTGCCATGGGTTCAATCCTCGAATTGCCAGTCTACCCAGAGGCCATGACGGCTGTGCGGCCTGACGTGGGCACGAGCCTCGGAGGCCTGGTTCTGGCGGCACGTGCTCTGCTCGCAACCGATCCCACGCATGGCACTTCAGCGATAGATCCGCGGCTCGGCGGCGTATGAATGCATAGCTGCCTCGGTCATGAACTGGCCCGGTGTGGCGCCGACCTATTTGCGCGTCGTGCGTGGTCGTCGTCAGCGCCTGTGTCCTTGGCGCCGTCGTTGGCTGGATCGACCGCATCCCATGGTTACTGGCCACGAGTACGTGCATCGGTCTTGGCGAACTCCTGGAGTCGAATTACCTGACGGTGCTGGAGTGGGCCCGGCGCCGGGTGACGTGTCGGCCAGCACGTCTGGCACCACCCGCAGCAGGCCAGCCGCGACAAGCCGGGTGGTCACCGCGCTGGCCACGAGAAGACCTGGCGTCAGGCGCCATGGCAGCTGGTCAGCGGTGCGCTCCTCATCGTGGCAATTCATGTTGCATTCCTCCCTCTACGTCCCTGGTGATCGTCGCGCCACGAGTTTGCGGGGCGCGCGTGGATCGCGGTGAACGGCAGGTCACGGCCGCCGCCTCGCATCTCTCCGAGATCGCTTTGATCAGTCCTGGAGGCAGCGGTCCAGTCCGCTCGCGTCGAATAAGCAGTGGCCATCCTGGGCGAGCAGCCGGACGCGCTGGACGGTCGGAAACTGGCGCAGCGTGGCGTCGATCTCGGACCGGACGCGCGCGTCCTGGCCAACACCAGCCGAGCTCAGTTGGCGGCAGAAGCGCACCGTCGCCAGGCCCTCGGCGGCGATGGTCAGCCGAAGGTCCGGGCCGCTGCAGCTCGACGGGCCGCCAAGCATGCCGCCCAGTTCCGAAAAGGACCCGCTCGTCTGCTCTTGGGGACTGGGCCCGGCGATCAGCGCTTCGAGCGCGGCGCTGCCGACCTGGCGACCAATCGGCCTGACCAGGCGTGTCACCGGCAGCACCGCCGCGAAGTCGTCGAGCGATTCCGGCCGGTGGGAAAAGAAGACCTGGACCTGCATGGTCGCCTGATCCGACTCCCAGGCGAAGCGCTCGGTGTTCAAGCGCGTCTGCAAGCCGAACGGGCCGTTCACCCACGTCCGGTAGCCGTCGGTGAAGGCTGACCAGTTGTCGGCCTTGCGCCACACCAACAGCCCGCGGGTGGTCGGCTGTAGGCCGTCGCCGGTCAGCCCATCATGCCGCTCGTCGGCCAGACAGTCGCCGACGGGGTCCGGCGCGGTAGCATGGAGCGCCGCGAAACCGAGCTGGAACGCGCAGTCGGCGCGCGCCATGGCCTGTGCACGACCAGTCAGCCAGGGCGCCAACGCGAGGACGAGCGCGGCCAGGTACGCGGCAGGCGCCCAACCCGGCCGGCAGTCAGGACTCTCCGGCGCGTTCATGTCGAGACAACGCTTGGCGCGCCGGTCGATAACAGGTGCATCGGCTGGGCGGTGAAATGCGTGCGCACAATTGATCGGCCGTTCGTTAGGTGTGGTGCATGAGGGCAGTCGTCATCCTGCTGGTCCTGCTCACTCTGGCGCTAGTGCTGGCGCCCGGGCTGCCGGCTGAGGTCAGCGCGCAAGCAACACCGAGCGTCGAGGTACTTCCGGCGACGGCGGCGCCGGGTCAGACGGTCAGTCTACGCGGGAGTGGCTGGCCCGCGGGTGCCAGCCTGGGCGCCCGACTCTACATGGCCAACAAGGTCGGCGGCGCCGGCGCCTCCATGGCCGGTCAGGTTGTGGTTGGGCCAGACGGTACATTCATCACCAGCGCCAGCGTGCCGCTGACCCTGTTTGGGCAGGGCAGTCGTGGCAATCTGAATGTGGTACCCGGCGCGTACACGCTGGTGGTCAGTGAGGACGCGCGCCAGTCCATTCAGGTGCCGTTCACGGTGGGTGCCCCGGCCCAGGCCGCCCTCCTGTGGGGCGAAGTGGCCATGGACCTGGATGGCAACGGAATCCGCGATGCACGCGACCAGCCCACGTCGGCGCTGGTCACCATCACGCCGGCGTCTGGCCAATCCGCGCCCGTCCAGGCCATCACCGATGAGCTCGGCAGATTTGCGATCTCGCCGGTTCCACCGGGCGCCTTCCACCTCGAGGCCCGCGTGGACGTGCAGAACCAGCCCTGGCAGGCCGGCGCCAATGTGTCGGCGCAGGTCGACCAGACCGCACGGGCCGACCTGCTGCTGGAAGCGCCGCCACCGTCTGGGCTACCTGCGTCGCTGATGGCGCTTCAGGATGCGACGCTGTACGTCGCGACCGGCGATCGACTCAGCACCTTCGGCCTCTCAGACCCCCGACGCCCGGCGTTCCTTGGCCAGAGCCCTGCGCTGGGTGCCGACATTCGCAGCCTCACCGTCAGCGGGCAGCTTGCCGCCGCGGTTCTGTCCGGGGGCGGCGTCCGCCTGCTGGACGTCACTCGTCCAGACCAGCCAACGGTGCTCGCCAGTGACCCAGCACCGTATTCAACGGCCGACGTGGCGCTGCTGGATAGCTTCCTGCTGGTGCCGTCGGGCGATGCGCTCCAGCTCCTGGATATCTCAGTCCCCGCTTCGCCTCGGTCGGTCGCTACCTTCCGGCCTGGTGCTGAGGTGCGCAGCGTGACCAGCGCCGGCCGGTATGCCTACGTGGTGACCACCGACAGCAGCCTGCGCGTGGTTGACCTGACTGATCCAACCCAGCCGACCCAGGTGGGCGCCACGCGTATCGAGGGTGCCGGCTACCTTTCACCGGTGGCGATCACGCATGGCAACGCGTTTGGGACGTTCATCTTCGGCCACTACACCAACTCCACCGTTATCGATGTGTCCGACCCCGCGCACCCGGTCCAGCGGACTGGCGTGAGCAGCAGCCTGTACACAACCGACGAGGCGTTCGCCCCACAGGACGATCTGCTGTACGTGGCCAATCAGGGCCTGATCGGCTTCGGCAGCCTGGGCGTCGTCTCCATCGCAAACTCCAGCGCACCGACGCTCCTCAGCGCCCAACAGGTGCGCTGGGACCCGCTGGCGACCGCCGTGCGTGGTCCCTGGGCCTATGTACTCGGGCGCGACAACCTCCTGCACGTGCTGGACATTGGCAGGCCACCGGCTATGCGCGCAGCGTCGCAGGCCGGGCTCGGCCCGGTGCCCGCCGCGCCGGCGGAGGCACACGACGAACGCTACTTTGCCGAGACCGGCTATCGGGTCAGTGACGATGCGATCTGGGCGTACTTTCTCAGTCGCGGAGGACTGGATACCTTTGGCTATCCGGTCAGTCGGACCTTCACGTTCCTGGGCTGTCCGGTGCAGATGTTCCAGCGCGAAGTCGCCCAGCAATGCGCTGGGAGCGGGGTCCAGCTGATGAACGTGCTCGACCCCGATCTGTTTCCGTACACGCGGGTGAACTTCTCGACCTTCCCTGCTCCGGACGAGGCAATCAAAGCCGCCACCCCGAAAGTGGACCAGCCGGACTACACCACGGCAATTCTCGACTTCGTTGCCGCACATGCACCCGATACGTGGAATGGACAGCCGGTGAACTTCGGGACGACATTCTTTTCGCTGATCACACCCGAGATGGCGGGCACGGACGACCCTGGCCTGCTGGGGCTGTTCAACCTCGAGATCTGGGGCGCGCCGATCTCCCAGCCGGCGGCCGATCCGAACAATCAGAACTTCGTGTACCAGCGATTCCAGCGCGGAATCATGCACCACGACGCGATCTCAGGCGTGACCCGGGGCATCCTGCTGGCCGATTATCTGAAGGCGGTGCTGCGCGGCGCGGACCTCCCGCCCGACCTGCGCGAGCAGGCGTCTGGATCGACGCTGTTTGCCCAGTACTGTCCGGGGGCGCCAGGCTGGACGTGCCGACCGGAGGATCTGCCCGGCTCGGACCTGACGTTCGCTTTCGAGCCGACCTGACAGTTGCCAGACAGTCCGCGGCGGGCGATGTTCGGAGTTGACAAGTTGGCGAGGCGTGGGGCCGGTAGGATCGAGCGGTGCCCGTCGACCCCACCCTGTACCATCGCCATCGCTTCCCGGCCGAGATCATCAGCCATGCCGTCTGGCTGTCTTTCCGGTTCAACCCAAGCGGCGTAGGCTGCCGCTTCGACAAGAGCATCAAGCAGAGATACCGAGGAATTGGCCGGAGTAGGAGTGGATGCCAGGGGTGGCTGATGCCAGCTGGCCCACAAGTGCCGGCGCACGGCTGCAAGCGCATGGATGAAAGTGGGCTCGGTCTTGGGGTACCAGGCCGCTCGCCGAGTGGGGAGATCCTCCGGATACAGGGTGTGCGCGAGCAAAACCATGAGACTGAACAGCCCGAGCAGGCAGGGGGTCGCCCCGCCCGATCGGGGGCGTACTCCACTCCCGCTGGGTCTCCAAGCCGAGGTGTGCGCGGCGGGCGACGGTCGATGGCCCGGCACGGGCCCGCACCAGCACCCACCGGAGTGGGAGTGGTGCGGATCCGTCGGTAGACCACAACGCCGTGGCGGTCACGACTTCGATGGTCGCGGTCCGTTGGCCGTACCAGGTAACCTCACCTGCCTTCCATACAATGTCAGCGGGTCGGTCGCCGGCAGTGCCCGCACCTGGCGCAGCGCGGATTGGCGGCGGATCGCCTCGAGCGTGGCGACCGGGACGCTCGGTCGGAACGCGGGCATACCATGCAGACCGAAGTCGCTCACGTCTATGCCGTGCTCCTCGTCAGGAACGTATGCGCCGAAGCATTGCACGCGGCAGCGAGCAGGCGCGGCTGGCTCATGCGGGTTGCGCGAGCCGGGCTCCACAAGCCGTAGAGGGTGCTGATGCGACCACCATTGTCCGCCTTCGATGTGGCGGCGCTCTGGCTTGGCCGAGCCGTGCTCACCTTGCTGGGCGAGGTGCTGCTCCAGCAGACGGTACTGCGGCTGATTCGCCGCCTCGTCCATTTTCCAGCCCCGCGTTCATCTCCGGGTTCTTGGATAGCCCCTCCGGAAGGCCCTGCAGCCGCCCGAGGAGGTGCTGACCCGAGCGGGCCTGAGGCCGGGCATGACCGTGATCTGGTATCACGCCTCCGACGACATCCAGATCTTCGACGAGTCGTTCTCATGGCTACTCGTTGTTGGCCACGAGGGGGACGTCCCGCACGCTCCGGTGAGGCGACGGCCCGGAA
>CBJLVJ010000158.1:0-6455 GCA_966426465.1 uncultured bacterium
CGTCGCGACCTGGGCCTGCGAGGGCGGTGCCGTCGGGACCTGGGCCTGTGTGGGCGCCGCGGCTGGTTGGGTGGGCGCGCTGGCGACAGTGGCGGCTGGTCGCCGGGCCCCTGGAAGCGGCGCCTCAGGGGTGAGCGTCTGCAGGCTGTCGACGATGGCGAAGGCGAACACCAGCAGCACCACGCCAACGATGAGCAAGCTGATCGGCCGACGCCCCGGCATATGCGGTCGGGCGTGCCGCGCCTCCACGGCGCGAGGCGTCTGGCCGTTAAGACCGGCAGCCGGCGGCGCCGACTGCGCGGGCGATGACGAAACGGTGCTGGGCGACTTCCGCTCCGAAGAGGGCGGTGATGGAACGGTGCTGGGCGACGCAGGCTCCGAAGAGGCCGGTGACGGCACGGTCCGGGGCGTGGCCGGCTCCGAAGCGGGCCTTGCCGCGGGGCTGGGCTGAAAGCCGATCGCGCCGTGTTCGACCAGGCGCGCCAGGCCGCGCAGCACGACCAGCGGCTGACGCCCCTCGACCAGCTCGGCCACGCTGCGCCGACCGTCGATCTGCTCCAACAGCCGTGCCGCCTCGGGATCCCTGACGGGCTTCTGCCGAAGCCCGTCCAACTTCGTCGGCACCGCCGCCGGCCCAGGAATCGACCGCGCCAGGGCGACCCCCTCGCGCGCGACCTCATTCAGCCGCGCCGCCACATCCATGGGACCGAGCTCGAACGTGTGGGCCGGGCTCGGTACGCCTTCAGAAAAGACGAAGCTCGCGTGCGGCAAAAACACCGCGCCCATTTCCAGCGCGCTGAGCGCCCGCATGCGACCCCAGGCAGCGTCAACCACGCGCCCGTGCTCGATGAAGACTTCGAGCACCGGCGGGTTGCCGCCAACCGAAGACAGGCGTCCCGTTCGGTCCAGGCCGACGAGAAACGGCAACACGTCCACCAGCCCAACTCCGGTCGACAACGGAGGGCTTTTCACCTGCGAACGCGGAGCCTCACGCACGCGTGCGCTCCGTCGACGTGACCGCCGCCACCGGCCGGGACTGCTCATCGCCCGCGGCCGCGCCTGCGCCGACACCTTCGGCCGGCTCGACCGGGCGGAACGTCACCAGACCGTGCTCGACCAGGCTGGAAATACCCCGCGCGGCGACCACCAGGCCGCGCTCGCGTCCCAGGTCAAACACGGAGCGCCGCCCGTCAATCTCCATCAACAGCCGCACGGCGCTGGAGCTGAGTGTCACCTGTTCATCCTGCTCGCCCGACAGGCTGAGCGTTGGAATCGCGGCCAGTGACGGCAGCACGCTCGCGAACCGCGCCCGCTCGGCAGACAACTGATGCAGATGCTCCTCCAGCACGTGCGGCTCAACCATGAAGTTGAGCTCCCGTTCAGTTACGTGTTCGTCGAATGCGAAGTGACCACCGCCCAGCGCCAGCACGATCGTGTCGAACGCCGTCAGACCGCGCTGCGACGCGAACACAGCGCCAACCACGCGCCCACTCTCCAGGAACACGCGACCGCTGAGCGGGCCATCCGAGATGGTCAGCGAGCCGGTCTTGTGCGCCTGATGGAGAAAGCCGAGGAGGGCTTCCAGGCGAATGCTGAGGAGGGTTCCAGCCAGAGCCGTCATACGCCAGCGCACGCGTGCGGCTCGCGCGGCCGCTAGAAAAAAGCACGCTCGGGCGTATTTGTCAAGCTATTGTCAGAAAGGCGTGACCTGAATGCTGTCCTGTCCCCAGGCGCCATCCGGCGCAGGCAGGCCAAAGTCCTCAGGCTGGACCGCGCCTGTGCCGTCGGTCGCCCGCACCACCAGCGTGAGCGGCCTGTCGGCCATCTGAAAGCTCCCTTCAAAGCGGACCATCGCATCCTTGCCCGGTGCAGGCTCCACAAAGGCTGCTGGCTGCCAGGTCGTGCCACCATCCGCGCTCACTTCGACGAGCTGGATGCCGCGGTCGCCAGCGTAGGCGATGCCCGCCACGCGCTGCGGTCCAGTGGCGAGACTGGCGCCATCGGCTGGCACGTCGATGCGCGACATCGTCTTGACAATGCCGTCCCTGGTCCAGCCGCGCTGCTGGTACCAGTCCACAAAGGGCTGGTCGAGCGCACGTATGCCCGCCAGCCACTTCGGGTTCTTCATGCCATAGCGGCCAGGCACGAGCAGGCGAGCGGGATAGCCGTGCTCACGCGGCAGCACCTGGCCGTTCATCTCGTACACCACCAACGTATCGGGATCGAGCGCGGCGTCTCGTGGCAGGGCGGACGAGAACTCGTCGACGGCCCCAAAAACAACCGTGACGACGTTGGCCTTCAAGCCACCAGCCAGGTTGAGCACGTCGCTCAACCGCGCACCGCGCCAGACGGCGGTCGAGATCAGATCGCACCCGAAGCTGGCCATCTCGCAGCCCGCGGTCAGATTAGAGATGCACTCGAGCGTTTTGGTGATCTCCACCACGGGCAGCGCCCTGAGCGTGGCGTAGTCGACCTGTACCGGGTGCTCGACCTCGCCGTCGACGATGAGCCGCCAACCGCTGGGGTCCACCACCGGGTCGGCCACGGCGTTCTTGGTAACGATGTAGAAGTCCTGGTTGCTCGTGATGGCGGGAGCAAGCGTGCCTGCCTGGCGTCGTGCGGCTGTGAGCGACCCCTCCTGGTCGCGCGCAAGCGCGCGCGGCGGTGGCGGGGTAGGAAACGCGGCCGGGGCGGCGGTCGGCGGTAGTGCTGGTGCTGCTGTTGCCGTTGCGGGTGGTGCCGCGGCTTGCGCGGTCGCATTGGCCGCGGCCACACTCGTTGCCGTTGCGCGGGCCGTCGGCGTGGGGATCGAGGTCGGTGGCGAGGCGAGCGGCAACGACGACTGGACCGCGCCGCCCGAACCTGCCGCGGCGCGCGCGGCGCCATAGGCGGCCGCCGTCGCCACTATCCCCGCCAGGCTAGCCAGCAAGGCGCGCCTCTGCATCCTGGCAGTGCCCGCAGCCTCGCCTGGCGCAGCCCGGCCGAGCCGATTCACGACCGCCATTCCGAGCGCAAGCACGACTGAGTAGCCACCGAAGACGAACAGGTAACTGGCGTCGGTGAGCAGTGGGCTGACGAGCAACCCTGTTGCGAACAGGCCCGCGCCGGTCACGGGCATGACGATGAGCATCGCGAACAGCCAGAGTCCCAGGCCGACGAGCAAAGCGAGCCAGGCCGTCGAAGCGGTGCGCACGGTGACCGCGCCCACCACGATCAGCACGACAGCCATGCCTAGCTGGGTTGCTACGAGCGCAATGTCCTTGGCGTTGGCGCCGAACTGCTGGAGTCCGCGCTCGAACAGGTCGAGCGGCACGAACACAAGCAGCCATTCCATGACCCGTTCCGGCAGGGTGCGCACCTGCCACGCCGCTCGGACACCCTGCTGGAGCGCCAGCGCAACAACGCTGGAGGCGACGCCGATCGCAGTTGCGGTCCACCAGTTGGTAGGGCGGGCGGGTTGAGGCATCATCTTTCTAGCCGCGCCACTCGCTGCGATACGCGGGGCCGTTTTCTAGGGTCGCGCGGTCTATGGTTAGTATTGCAGTCAATGCCTGTTTTCGCGTCTTATCGTCCCCGTACGCCAGGCCATGTCGGCGGAAGCAGCGCCTCCACGGCGATCGTTGGCGGCATGTCGGCGTCGCTCGCCGTGGGCATTGGCATGCTCCTGTTGCGGTCGACGGCTGGCGTTCGGAGCATCCCCGAGCGCGTGATGGAGTGGTTGCTCCTGTTTGTGCCGACGGGCCTGTTCGAGGCTGTGCTGCGGCAGTTCGGCTTTGACGCGAAACGGTACGCGCTGGATGGAGCGGTGGTGGCCATGTTGGCGCTGTTCGCCGGGCTTGGCTACTACGTGCTGCGGCGGGGCTGGCCGGCGGCGGGCATTGCCTTGCTCGGGCCCGGCGTGTGGCTGGTGATCATGATCGTCGTGATGCCGCTCACTTCGGCAGGCTTGTTTGCTTCGGCGCTGCTCGAGGGCACGGCAGCGGCGGTGCTGGGCTATCTTGCCGTCAGTCTCTCTTATGCGGCCGTGCTCGTCGGGGTGCGTGTCTGGGCGTCGGCTGGGGCGAGTCCCGAAGCGTCTTTCGGACCACGCGCCCGCGAGCGTCGCAGCTTGTTAACGGTGATTGGTGGCGCGGGCGTGGCCTATATCGCCACCTTCGCGAGTGGCCTGCTGCTGCCGACGTCCAGTCGCGCGCCCAGCATTTTGCTGGTGGATCCCCAGGAGCCGGTGCCGTCCGGCGGCATCGATCAACAAAACCCGCATCCGCAGGCTATTTCACCGCCCGAACCGCAACAGCCTGCACCAGCAGCTACGCCTGGCGTACCCGCGATACCCGCGTTGCCTGAGCCTGGCGCGGCGCGCGACCTGCAGCGCGACAAGGATGGCGCAGTGCTTCCTTCAGGACGACCGCCAGGTCAACTTGCATCGCCCATCACGAGCAACCGCGACTTCTACATCGTCACCAAGAATGCGGGGGGCGATCCCAGCCTCCGCCCGGCCGACTGGCGGCTGCTGGTGGACGGCGAGGTGGAGCGCAGCTTTCAGCTGGACTACGCCACCCTGCGCAAGTTGCCCGCGGTGGAAGTCACAAAGACGCTCGAATGCATCTCGAATTTCGTCGGCAAGCCCGAGCTGGCGCCGTTCGGCGCCGAGCTCATCAGCACTGCTCGATGGAAGGGCGTGTCGGTTCGCGACATCCTGGCGCTGACCGGGGGAGCGAAGCCATCCGCGCAATGGCTCGCGGTGCTGTCGGCCGACGAGTACACCAGCGCGCTGCCCATCGAGGCGGCGCAGGATCCGGCCACCCTGCTCGTCTACGAGATGAACGGCGAAGTCCTGCCGCGCGAGCATGGTTACCCGGCGCGGCTGCTCGTGCCGGGGCGCTACGGCATGAAGAATCCGAAATGGGTCATTGGTCTGCGGCCCATGTCCCGTGAGTTCGCCGATTGGTATGGCCAGCGGAACTGGAGCAAGGACGGCATTGTTCGAACCATGACGCGGATTGACAGCCCGGCGCCGGGCGCCGCGCTGAGCCCGGGCCGCAACACGGTCAGTGGCATCGCCTACGCCGGCACCCGAGGGATCGAACGCGTCGAGTACAGCTGGGATGGAGGCGAGACCTGGCACGATGCCAGCGTGCTGGAGGCGGCGCCGGGTGCCGATAGCTGGGTGCGCTGGCAGGGCTCGTTCGACGTTACGCCGGGAGCCGGGGCCACGCTGATGGCGCGCGCGACGGACGGCAACCATGCCGTCCAGGATGAGGCGTTCACGCTTCCCGAGCCGAACGGCGGCACTGGCTGGCCGCGCATCGAGGTCGGCTGACGTCCATACGCACCCCCGAAGCGTCCCTGGCGGTGTCGGGCAGACCGGGCGCGGCCGGGGTTCCTTGTCCTCCGCTCGAGCGCGGTGATAAGGTCGGCCATGCCCGGCGCGGCTACGGCTCGGCGGAGCGGCCTGCTAATCGTGTTTATGGCGGCGCTGGGAGTTTTGCCACTCGCAGTCGATGCCCTGGCTGGCCAGGGTTGTCCCGACTCCACCAGTCCTCAACTGTCGCCCAACCTGGTCGACCTGCACCAGGCGTTAGGTGATCTTATGGGTGCTCCGTCGGGCTGCTCGCTGGTCGACGCCGACGGCAGCACCATCCAGGCGACGACCACCGGCCTGGCGGTCTACCGTCCAAGCGGGATGTCCGTGTTCGTGTCTGGGGAACGCCACTGGGCGCTCACCGGCCAGGGACTGCAGACGTGGACCGGCAGTTGGCACAACGGTCTTGATCCACCGACCACGCCGACGCCTGGGCAGGATCAGTCCGAGCTAGCCGCGCCAGCTCCACTTTCAACTGACGCGGAGGCATCCCCGCCGCCGGCATCAATTGAGGCGGTGATGCTGGTCCAGGTCCGCCAGGACACGTCGAACACAATCGTGGTAGAAGACCCGCGGGGGAGCATGCTCACGATCGAAACCGGCAGCGGCTGTCCTGACCTGGTTGCGAGCGTCGGCGACCAGGTCTACATGCGTACCGGTGGGGCACAGACCGACCTGATCCTTCTGCAACAGCGCGAGATCTGCGCCGTAGCCGAGGTGTACCCGGCCGGGGCCAACTGAACGGGAGGAACACGTTCTAAATGAAATCGACTCGCCGTCGATTCCTGATCAGCTGCGGGGAACTGTTGGCACTCGGCGGTACCGGCCTTCTGGCGGCCTGTCAGAGCCAGCCAGCCCCGATAACCGTGACCAGCGCACCGGCTCCCGCAAAGCCCACAACCGCCGCTGCACCGGCCGCTTCGCCGGCCGCTTCACCGGCTGGCTCGCCCTCGACCGCGCCGGCGGTCAGTCCCGTCGCCAAGCCGGCGGCTTCGGTCGGCCCGTCGCCGTCAGCCGGGGTCGTCGCCAGTGCGTCACCGTCGCCGGCCGTGGCCGCCGGTGGAGTCGTCGGCAAGCCGATGTATCAGATGGA
>CBJLVJ010000159.1:0-6453 GCA_966426465.1 uncultured bacterium
GGCCGCACAGCCGCGGCCCGGCTGCCAGCTGGGCAAGCCGGCCGGCAGCGTCCAGCACGTCATTTACCTGCAGTTCGACAACGTGCATTTCGAACGCGACAACCCGAATGTGCCGTCCGACCTGGAGCAGATGCCGCACCTGTTGAATTTTCTTACCAGCAATGGTGCGCTGCTCACCCAGCAGCATACGCCGCTGATCGCCCACACTGGGGGGGACATCGTCACGGTCGAGACGGGACTGTACCCCGACCGGCATGGCCTGGCGGTGACCAACACGTATCGCTACTTCACCCCGGCGGGACCCGCGCGCACCGGTGTCGCGTTCACGTACTGGACCGATCCAGTGTTCGATCCCGGTGCTCCGACGCCCAGCGATACCAGCTTCAACATGGTCGGCCCGGATGGTCAGAACGTACCCGCGCCGTGGGTGCCATTCACGCGCGCAGGCTGCAACGTCGGCGCGGCCGGAGTCGCGAATTCGGTGCTGGAGAACACGGCGACAGATATTCCCACCGTCTTTGGCGCCGGCTCGGCGCAGAGCCAGGCGGTGGCCAGCAGCGCTGACCAGGCATTCACGGACTACGTCGGCGTCGCGGTGCACTGCGCTCAGGGCTCCAGCGTCTGCACCAGCGGACACGCCGACCGCCTGCCCCAGGAACCCGGCGGATACACCGGTTTCCAGGCGCTGTTCGGACACAAGGAGGTCGCGCCAGTGATTTCGCCCGGCGGTCCCCTCACCGACCTGACTGGCCAGCCGGTGCAGGACGCGGCCGGGCGCCAGGGCTTCCCTGGCTTCGACGGCCTCACCCCGGCGGTCACGCTGTCGTACATCGCCAGCATGCAAGAGCACGGCATACCAGTGACGTTTGGGTACATCAGCGACGCGCACGATCCCCACACCGCGCCGGCCGGCACGCCGACCTCTGGGCCCGGGCAGGCTGAGTACACCGCGGTGCTCAGAGACTACGACGCGGCCTTCGAGGCCTTCTTCAATCGCCTGGCCGCGGACGGCATCGATGCCAGCAACACGCTGTTCGTGGTCACGGCCGACGAAGGCGACCACTTCGTCGGCGGGTCACCGTCGCCGCCAGACTGCGACGGCATCAACCTGCCCTGCTCGTATGACCAGATCGGGGAAATCAGCGTCAACCTGACCGGCCTGCTGGCGACGCAGGCCGGCGTGACTACCCCATTCAGCGTGCACGCCGATAGCGCCCCGGCCATTTACCTGGACGGCCAGCCTGGTCGCGAAGACTCGTCCGTGCACGACTTCGCTCGAGCGCTGGCGTCGCTGCGCGCCGATAACCCGTACACCGGCGCCACCGAGCCGTTTGCGGCATCGCTCGCCGGCGAAGCCGAGATGCGCGTCCTGCACATGGTGACGGGTGATCCGCTGCGCACGCCGACCCTCGTGCTGTTCCAGGACCCCAACTACTTCGGCTTCACGGGACCCGCCGACTGTGAGCGAGCGTGCGTGTCGCTGAGCCCAGCCAGCGCCTGGAATCACGGCGACATCAGCCCCGACATCAACACCACCTGGCTCGCATTGGCTGGTCCGGGTGTGCGGCGGGCGGGTATAGATCGCCAGACCTGGGCGGATCAGACCGACGTTCGGCCGACGCTGCTCGCCTTGGCCGGCCTCCAGGACAGCTACACGCCCGACGGTCGGGTGCTGATCGAGGACGTCGACGACGGCGTACTGCCGGATGCCGTGGCCGACCAGCGCGCGCTGCTGACGGCGCTCGGCCGCGACTTCAAGCGGATCAACGCGCCGGTGGGCGATCTCGGCCTGGCGACACTGCTCCCCGCCACCGCCGCGCTCGAAGGCTCGAGCGAAGCGCGCCTGCGCGAAGTGGACGCCGCCCTGGACGCGCTTGCCGCGCAGCGAGCGGAGTTGGCCAGCCGTATGGAATCAGCCCTGCAGGCAGCCGCCTTCAGCGGTCAGCGGCTGGACCCGACGCAGGTGGCCGCCATGCAACAGGAGGCGCAGGCCCTGCTTGTGGCCGCGCGGACGCTTTCGCCCGGCAAGTAGGCCCGGGCTTGCTTGCAGTTTCTTGCGTGCGGGGTCGGGCCTGCCGAGCGCGCGAGGCTTCACGCCTCGGCGAGGGTTTGCGCCTCGAAGCAGGGCTCCACACCAGAAGGCGGGCTGCGCGGCTCGTCGATAACCCTGGTGACCGCGTCAACCAGAGCGTCGAGCTCGAACGGCTTGGTGATGCAGGTTTGCGCGCCGATGCGCTCGGCTGCGTTGGCCGCCCCGTAGGTGGCGGTCACGAGCACAATCGGCACCGAGCAGAGCCGCGGGTTCAAGCGCATGAGCTCGACGAAACTCGTTCCGTCAAGCCGTGGCATCATCAGGTCGAGCACGATCGCGTGCGGCGGTGGAGCGGCGCGCATCAGCTGTAGTGCCTCGCCGCCGTTGGCGGCAGTCTCGACGCGATAACCAGCTTCCCGAAGCGCTTCAGCGACGAGCTCGCGAATCATGGGCTCGTCGTCGACCACCAGGACGCGCTTCATGGATACAGGGACACCGTGGATTTAGCCATGCCTCAATCCATCCTGCCAGCCCAACGCCGATTCGTCTAGCTCGGCTTCCATGTCCCAGCTCCACCGCAGCCGATCGCGATACACTTGTGCCCAGCCCCCCGTGGCGCTCGGCCGCCCGCCTAGCTCAACGGTCAGAGCCGCGCTCTCATAAAGCGATGACGCAGGTTCGACTCCTGCGGCGGGTACCACATACCTGGCTGCGTAGCGGACGCGGCGGTCCGTACCGCCGGGTTGTTTGAGGCTTTAGCGCCGGCGACGAGCGACGCGGATTCGTTTCGCTACCTGGCGAAGCAGCGAACCCGCGGCCAGTCCGAGGACCGCCGTCGCGAGCGGCGTGGCCACGCCTCGGGCGGAGGAGACCGCTTCGAGGCTCCGAGCGGCGGCCGGTACGACCACCTGGAGAGCGCGACTGCCAGGCCCGTCGTCGGCCGTTACCTGCGTCGTGCGATCGTCCACGTGTGCCGCCGGGCTCGTCAGCGCGTAGGCTGCTCGGGCGCTGGCGTGTACGAGCGCCGGCGAGGGCGGACGAAGCAGCGCATCAGTCTCGCCCACGATGACGGACAGCGCGCCCGCTCGCGCCGTAAACCGCGCGGGAGTGACCCCAACCAGCTTCGTTTCGATCGACACCGGCATCGGACGGGCAGTGCGAACCTCGATGCTGCGCGCGCGTGCCCGCCACACCAGGTTGCCGTCAGCATCGGACCATCCATCCGGTAGCGTCGCGAGCATGCGCGCCAACAGCGCGGCCTGGTCGAGGTCCTGGTACACGGACACGTCGAGCAGTCCGTCGTCCATCCGCGCCCCTGCCGCCAGTTTCAGGCCGGCGCCCGCGCGCGGCGCATTGGAGACGGTGACCAGCAACGTGTTGGCGGTGTACTCGGTGGTGTCATCGATGCGCACCTGCGTTGGCGTGAGCGACATCCCCGCCACATCCGGCACCGTTTGGGCAGCCTCCTCCCAGCGACCCTTTTCGATGTGCTGACCCAGCATTCCGACCACCGCTCCGAGTCCGATGGTGCTCACCTCGAGAAACATGCGCGGTTTGTCCATGTAGCGGGCAATCATGAGCCCGGCATCGATCGGGCGGGCCACACCACACCCAATCAGCGCGCAGGCCTGCCGTACGTCGCTCGGAATCCCGAGGCTGGTGGCCACGTTGTTGAACGTGCCAAGCGGAATGATGCCGAGTGTTGCTCGTGAGCCGAGCAGCCCGCGGGCTACGGCTTCGACGGTGCCGTCTCCGCCCGCCGCGATGATCAAGTCGTAGCGGCCTTGTCTGGAGGCATCGCGTGCTTCTTTGCGGGCCTGAGACTTGCGCAGCTTGACGCGTACGTCGACACGTATACGAAACGTGGCGAGCAGGTCCACCAGCTCACGAGCACGCAGCAGACTGTCGCGGTTCGGACCCGACTTGCTGTTGATGATGAGCAGCGCGCGTCGCTTCCGCCACAAGCCGGCCAGCGGCGCGCGAACGACCTCGGGCTGCTCCGTGGCCAGCGGTCCAAGCGCCTGAGCCTCGTCGAGCCGACGCTCGATCTCGCGTGCCTTCGCCTCTTCGCGGCGCAACTCTGCTGAAGCTCGCTCTGCGAACGTTTTGCTCACACTGCCTCGCCGCCGGAGGCGACCTGCCGCCGACCCCGATCGCGGGTCCCGCGGTCGGATGTCAGATCGGGAGGAGTAGCCTCTCCAGCAATGCGTTACCGTAACATGGGCGACTCCGACCTGAGCGTGTCGGTGATCGGTTTCGGCGCCTGGGAGGTTGGCGGGCAATACGGTTCGTTCAGCGAGCAGGAGTTCGCCGACGCTGTGCAGCGAGCGCTGGACCTGGGCGTCACATTGTTCGACACGGCGCTGGCCTATGGCGCCGGGCGTTCCGAGGCGCTCCTGGGCCGCGCGCTGGGTCGTCGTCGCGCCGAGGCCATTGTCGTGACCAAAGGCGGCCTGCCCACGCGTCCGGACGGCAAGCGTCCGACAGACGGTCGCGCTGCCTCACTCATGCGCGACATCGACGATAGCCTGCGCGCGCTCCAGCTGGACTACGTCGACCTGTACCTGCAGCACTGGCCCGACAAGGACACACCGATCGAGGAGTCCATGCACGCGCTGGTCGATATACACCAGTCCGGCAAGGCGCGCTACGTCGGCGTCTCGAACTACCACCCGGAGGCGCTACGCCAGGCGAGGCAGCATGCGCCGATTGTCACCAACCAGGTCGGCTACAACCTGTTCGACCGGCGCTGGGAACGACAGATGTTCCCCACCGCGCGCGAGCTCGGGATTGGCGTCATGGCGTACGGCCCGATGGCGCACGGGCTCCTCACCGGCGCATTCCAACGAGACACGCAGTTCGAAGAAGCCGATTGGCGGCGCCGCGGCCTGGTTTTTGGCCAGGCGCTGTTCACGCCCGAGAATTTTCCCAGGAACATCAGCGTGGTGGAGGGCTTGCAACAGATTGCGTCTGAGCTGGGCGTAGGACTGGCGCCGATGTCCATCGCCTGGACGCTGCGCGACCCGCTGGTGGCCGTCGCGCTCTCCGGCACACGACGGCCAGCCGAGATTGAGGAGAACGTTCACGCGGTGGACGTAGCATTTACGCCGGACGTACTGGAGCGCATCGACCAATGTCTGGAGTCCGCCGCGGGCCAGACTGAGGCGCTGCCCGTGCCTAATTGGAGTTGAGCCAACGCACGCTGACAGGATGGTCGGCGAGCCGCTGTGGCTGGCGCGCGTCCTCCGCCTGGCGGCGGCTGAGCCGTCACGTCGGAGTGCGAAAGAGTGCCACGACGTCGGCCAGCGTGTTCTCGTCGCCGACATTGCCGGCGAAGACCACGTATGGCTTGCCGACCGCCTCCGGAGCTGCCTCATATGGGCGGAGCACCGATACCATGCCGGGCAGCACCTGCCCGATCACCTCAGCCCGGCGAATGCCCAATCCGCGAACCGCCACGTCGTGAGAGGTGATGCCGCCCTTGGCAACCACCCAGGCTGGCCGGGCGGTGAGCGCATTGCGCACCACGGCCGTGACCGCGGTGGAAACCGTGCGCGCGATGGCCAGACTGGCGTCGGCATCGGCGCCACGCAACAGCGTACGGCTGGTGTACAGAAGCACATCCGAGCTGGCCAGGGCGGAGCGCACTCGGCGTGTCGTGTCGGCCACGTGGGCATCCGCGCTGGCGGCGTCGGCGAGGCGGGCCACGTCGAGCTCGACCTCGGTCAGCCCGCCGCGCTGCTGCGCGACCGCGACCTGACGGCTGGTAAGCCCCACGTGCGAGCCCACCACGACCAGCCCATGACCGCCCGGGTGACCGTCGGGCCAGATTGCCTGAGCAGTGAGCGGCGGCTGTGGCTCCTGCCCGGCCAGCGCTCGGACGAAGGACGGTCCGGTGCGATAGACGAAGCTGCGTCCGGCCTCCTCGACGTGCAGCAACCCGAGCACGACGATCTCGTAATCGGCGTAGTCGGTGGCATTGACCACCACGAACGCGCCCCCGCTCACCGCGCTGAGGATCTCGGCCACCCGCTCAGGACCGCCAAGCCGGATGTCTTCGAGAGAAATGCTGTGGACCTGACCCGGAGCGAGCTCGCCGCCACTCTTCTCGGCGACGAAATCGCGCAGGTTCGACGCGTGGTAGCCGAACGTGGCGTCAGCGGCGAACTCGGTTTCGCCGACCGGCACGAGCCGCTCGCCAATGCGCGCCCAGTGAATGTCGCCGGCGGTGAACCGACCAGCTTCAAAGTAGGCCGGCGCGAGCAGGATGCCGTCGAATGCGCGACCGGACACTGCTCGGCGCGTGGCCTCCAGCGCGCGCACCTCTTCGATCACGTGACCGCGCAACGTGGAGTCGCTGCGGCTCACCAAGTCGATGGGCACCCCCAGCCGCTCGGCAAGCTGGAACAGGCTGCGGCCGA
>CBJLVJ010000160.1:0-6436 GCA_966426465.1 uncultured bacterium
GCATGCCGCGCGCCAGATTCGGCGTCTCATCCTGGAGCACCACATCGACCTGGTGCACTCGTTTTCGGCGACCGCGTCGGTGGCGATCAACCTGGCCCTGCGGGTGCGCGGCGCCACCAGCCTGGACGGCGTGCGCCTGGTCAGCTCACCGATGGGACTGCAGAACTCGCCGCGCGAGCTGCCGGTGACGACCTGGCTGCGCAACTGGTTCCTGGCGCTCGGCGCCGAGCAGATCCTGGTCATCTAGCCTGAGATCCGCCGCCACCTGAAGCGGGTCGGCGCGCCCGAGCAGGCGCTGGTCGACTTCAACTTCGTCGGTCTGGACGTGGATGCCTTCAAGCCGCAGCCCGAGGCTGACGATCGCGCCTCAGTTCGGCGCGAGTTCGGCTTTCCGCCCGAGGCGCTGGTGGTCTCGACCATCGGGGCGCTGCATCCCCGCAAAAGCCACGACCTGTTCGTCGAAGCCGCCGTGCGCGTGAGCGCGGCCGAGCCGCTGGCGCGTTTCCTGGTCATCGGCGGGGGTGAGCTGCACAGCGAGCTCGAGCTGTTGTCGCGCGCGCGCGGCCTGGACGGCCGGCTGGTGTTCACCGGCGTACGCGACGACATCGCACGCCTGCTGGCGGCCACGGACGTCTACGTCAAGCCGGGCGTGTGGGAAGGCTTCATCGGCATCACCGTGCTGGATGCGCTGGGCCTGGGGCGACCGGTGGTCGCCTTCGACACTGAGGATGTCAAACTGGCCCTGAGCGACGGCGAGACGGGCCTGATCGTGCCCAACGGCGACGTCGGCGGGCTGGCCGAGCGCGTCGTGTACCTGCTGCGGCACCCGGATGTAGGCAAGCGGCTGGGCGAAGCCGGCCAGCGGCTGGTGTTGGAGCGCTTCGATTTCGGCGTGCTGGCTCACCGGCTGGAGGAGTTCTACCAGGGCGTGCTCGAGCGGCCGGCGGCGATTGCGCCATAGCGCTATGAGCAACGATATCGTGCTCGAGCTCGACGGGCGGGAGGTCACCCTCAGCAACCCCGACGCGGTATAACCTCCCGCGACATGTCGCTGCTCGTTCCGCC
Organism: uncultured bacterium; assembly: GCA_966426465.1. GTDB lineage: Bacteria > Chloroflexota > UBA6077 > UBA6077 > CF-72 > CF-72. Next base: position 1,066 of record CBJLVJ010000160.1, read on the forward strand.
CGAAGGCCAGCCGCGGATCCTCGTCACCGGCGGCAGTGGCTTCCTCGGCCGCCAGGTGATCGGCGCGCTGACCGAGCGCGGCTACCAGGACGTCGTCGCACCAAGCCACACCGCCTACGATCTGACCCACGCCGATCAGGTGGCCGCGTGTTTGCGCGACCTGCGGCCCGAGGCGATCGTGCACCTCGCGGCGGTCGTGGGAGGCATTGGCGCCAATCGTGCCCGCCCGGGCGAGTTCTTCTACAAGAACCTGGTCATGGGTACCGAGCTGATGGAGCAGGCTCGGCTCGCGGGCGTTCAGAAGCTGGTCGCGATTGGCACCATCTGCGCCTACCCCAAGTTCACCGCCGTGCCGTTCCGCGAAGACGACCTGTGGTCGGGCTATCCAGAGGAGACCAACGCGCCGTACGGATTGGCCAAGAAGATGCTGCTCGTGCAGGCCCAGGCGTACCGCCAGCAGTACGGCTTCAACGCCACGTACCTGCTGCCGACCAATCTGTACGGGCCTGGCGACAATTTCCACCCGACCAATGCCCACGTGATCCCCGACATGATTCGCAAGTGCATGGACGCCATCGACAGCGGCGCCGAGGCCATCACGCTGTGGGGCACGGGCAATCCGACGCGCGAGTTCCTGTATGTGCGCGACTGCGCCGAAGGCATCGTGGCGGCCCTCGAGCGCTACGACGGGGCCGAGCCGATCAACCTGGGCAGCGGCGAGGAGATCCGCATTGCCGACCTGGCGCGGCTGGTCGCCGAAGCCACCGGTTACCGCGGCGAGATCCGCTTTGACGCCTCCCAGCCAGACGGGCAGCCTCGCCGCAAGCTGGATACCTCGCGCGCGCTGAACCTGTTCGGCTGGCGAGCCACGACGTCTTTCCCGGACGGCTTGCGCGCAACCGTCGAGTGGTACCGCAGCGTTCGAACGCCGGCTGGAGCGGTGTATACTCCCGCAACGCGATGAATCCCTCGTACTCGTTTACCTTCGCCACTTCGACATGACGGGGCTGCGCCGGCCGTAGCCGCCGAATCCCGTCATGTCGAAAGGAGCGGTCCGTTTGGACCGCTCCTTTCATTTACCCTTCAGGAGGCTCTGCTCAAAAGAGAGAACGACCATGACAGAAACACACGCGAGCCCGGGCACCGACTGGCAGCAGCGGCTCGACGAGCTGCAGTCGGCCGCCGTCGCCGAACTGGACCGCGCGACCAGCGCAAACGCCCTGGAGCAGTGGCGCATCACCCACCTGGGCCGCAAAAGTGCGCTGTCCGACCTGCTGGGTGGCATGGGCAAACTGGCGCCCGAGGAACGCCGCGCCGTGGGCAGTGCGGCCAACCTGGCCAAGCGGGCGCTCGAGCAGGCGTTCGCGCAACGAGAGGCGGTGGTTCGCCAGCGCGAGCTCGCACAGGCACTGGAGCGCGAGCGGATCGACGTCACACTGCCAGGCCGGCCGCCGTCCGTGGGCGCGCTGCACCCCATCACGCAAACCATTGAGGAAAGCGTGCAGATCCTGCGCGGTCTTGGCTTCCAGGTGACCCAGACTCCGGAGGTTGAGACGGATTACTACAACTTCGAGGCGCTCAACATTCCCAGCTGGCATCCAGCCCGCGATATGCAGGACACGCTGTATGTGCGCATCCCCGACCTGGTGATGCGCACGCAGACCACGGCGTACCAGGCACGTGTGATGAGCACCCAGCAACCACCGGTGCGGATCATCAACGTCGGTCGCTGCTACCGCGCCGAAGAAACCGACGCGACCCACGAGTGGATGTTCCACCAGATCGATGGACTGGCCGTCGACGAAGGCCTGACGCTGGCGGACCTGCGCGGCACGCTGACCACGTTCGCGCAGCAGATGTTCGGCTCACGCACTCGAACACGTTTCCGGTGTGACTACTTCCCATTCGTCGAACCGGGTGTCGACTTCGGCATCTCGTGCTACCGGTGCGACGGCACCGACGCGAATTGCGCCATCTGTCACGGCTCCGGCTGGCTCGAAATCCTCGGCGCGGGCATGGTGCATCCGCGCGTCCTCGAGCGCGTCGGCTACGACTCCACGCGCCTGACCGGGTTCGCGTGGGGCATGGGCGTCGAGCGGATCGCCCTGATCAAGTACGGCATCGAGGATATCCGCCTCTTCTACGCGAACGACCTGCGCTTCCTGGAGCAGTTCAAATGAGGGTGCCTTTGAGCTGGCTGCGGGAGCTGGTGGCGGTGGATGCTCCCAGTGCCGAGCTGGCGCGGCGGCTGACGATGGCTGGCCTGGAGGTGGAGGACGTCTACCAGGTCGGTGGCAACTGGCGCGACGTGGTCATCGGCCGCATCGTCGACCTGGAGCGGCACCCGCGCCGCGAGTCGCTCAACGTCGCCCGGGTGGACGCTGGCGGTCGAAGCGTGACGGTCGTCACCGGCGCGCCGAACCTGAAGGTCGGCGACGTGGTGCCGTACGTCGCGGCCGGCGGTCAGCTGCCCGGTGGCGAAGTTGGTCGGCGCGACCTGGGCGGCATCACGTCGGAGGGCATGGTGTGCTCGGGTGATGAGCTGGGTATTTCGCCCGACAAGGATGGCATTTACGTTTTCGAAGCTGACGCGCCGGTTGGTCAGCCGCTGGCGGAGTTTCTCAACGAGACGATTCTCGATATCTACATCACCCCTAATCGACCCGACGCCATGTCGGTGATGGGTGTTGCGCGCGAAGTGCACGCGCTCTTCGGTGCGTCGTACACACCGGCCATGCTGCGCCTGATGGATCCAGCCACCGCTCGCGTCGATGGCTCGGCTGGCGAGCCACCGGTCTCGGAGCTGCTGTCGGTGGAGATCGAAGACGCTGAGGGCTGCCCGCGCTTCACAGCCTCGGTAGTGCGGGGTATCCGGATCGGACCTTCGCCACAGTGGATGGAGCGGCGGCTGCATTTCGCGGGCGTCCGGCCGATCAGCAACGTCGTCGACGTCACCAACTACGTCATGCTCGAGGTCGGCCAGCCGCTGCACGCGTTCGACCGCGCCCGGCTGGGCTCCGAGCGCATCGTCGTGCGCCGCGCCCTGCCCGGCGAGCGCCTGCGCACGCTCGACGGCGAAGAGCGCGTGCTCAGTCCGAGCATGATGGTCGTCACCGACGGTCGGCGGGCGCGGAGCCTGGCCGGCATCATGGGTGGCGAGGACAGCGAGATCGAGGCAGCGACGCGAGAGGTGGTGCTCGAAGGCGCGAGCTGGGATCGCGCCACGATTCGTCGGACCTCGGCCGCGCTCAACCTGTCGTCGGAGGCATCGCGACGCTTCGGGCGAGGCGTGGATCCGGACCTCACGGCGCTCGGCGTTGCGCGCGCCACGCAGCTCACGCTCGAGCTCGCGGGTGGGGCTGCCGCGGCGGGTCTGGCCGACGGATACCCCGGCCGCCAGGCGCTGCGCGTCATCGACGTGACGCCCGAGCGAATCGAGGCCTTGCTCGGCCTTCACATTCCGCGCGAGCAAGCCGTTGGCATCCTGGCCGATCTGGGCTTCCAACCGGAGTCGGTGGGGAACGGGACCGTGCGCGTCACCGTGCCGGGCTGGCGGCGATTCGACGTCGAGGGTCCGGCTGACCTGGCTGAGGAGGTCGGTCGGATCGCCGGTTTCGACCTGGTGCCAACAACGATGCCAGAAGGTGCGCTGCCGCGCCCGCGGCCGGACGGCGACGCCGGTTTCGGCGACGAGCTGCGCGCTCGTCGCACGCTGGCGGCCGCCGGCTTGCAAGAGGTGATCACGTACTCGCTCGTCGATCCGGCGCTCGCCGCTGAGCTGGCCGTCGATCCAGACGACGCGGCGCACGAGCCCATTCGCATCGAGAACCCGCAGTCCGTCGAGCAAAGTGTGCTTCGCCCGAGTCTGCTCGGCAGCCTGGTGCTCGCGCTCCGCTCGAACCGGCGCCAGCGCGAGCGTGTGCTGCTGTTCGAGCTGGCTCGGACGTGGCACGGCTCGAAGGACCCGTCACCTGAGGAGCGCCGCCACGTTGGCATAGCTATGGTGGGTCCACGCACCGCGCAGCACTGGTCGGCCGGCGACGGCATGCTTGACTTCTTTGACGTCAAGGGTGTCGTGGATGCTGTCTGCGCCGCCTTTCGGGTCAACCCCGAGTACGCCAGCGCGCGCCACCCGAGCCTGCACCCCGGCCGCACCGCCGAGGCGCGCGTGCGCGGCGAGCGCCTGGGCGTGCTGGGCCAGCTGCACCCGACGGTCGCCGAGCGGCTGGATCTGGGGGACGCGCCCATCCTCGTGGCGGAGCTGGACTTCGAACGGCTGGTGCAAGCGCGTGAGCCATTCCTGACCGTTCAGACGCCGTCGCGCTTCCCACCGGCCGACCGCGACATTTCGTTCTTCTTAGACGAGGCGACCCCACACGACGAGCTCGAACGAGCTATCCGCGAGGCGGCCGGCAGTCTGCTCGAGGATGTGCGCCTGTTCGACGTCTTCCATGGCGGCAACGTGCCCGCCGGCCGCAAGAGCCTGGCGTTTTCGCTGCGCTACCGCGCGCCGGACCGCACGCTCGAGGACGACGAGGTCAGCTCCGCCCACGCGCGCGTCGAGCATGCCGTCCAGAGCCGCTTCAGCGCGGAGGTACGGGGACGCTGAGCAGGCGGCCTCGATCGAATCAGGTGGACGTACTTCAACGGCTCCAGCCACTGGACATCCTGTTCGTGGTGCTGTGGGCAGGCCTGGTCGGCTGGGGCCTCCAGACCGGCATCGTGCGGCAGCTCGGCATGCTCGTCGGCGTGTACGCCGCGGCGCTCACCGCCGGAACACTGTACCGGCAGGGCGGCGCCGCGCTCGGCATGGCGTTCGGGCGCGAGAACCTGCCTCAGCTCGAGTTCGCGGCGTACGTCGCCCTGTTCCTGATCGTGTTCACGGTCATCGGAGTGATCATCTGGCGCGCCTATCCGGCCAGTCGTATGAGCCGCGGGTTCGGCACCGACAATCTCATCGGCGCGGGCCTGGCGGCGATCTGGGGGGTGCTGTTCTTGATCGCAGTGCTGACCGTGTTGCGCTTCTACGCCGCCGTGCCGTGGCGGGGCGAGGAGACCACACAGCAGGGCATCATGCGCCAGGTGCAGCTCTCGCAGGTAGCGCCGGTGCTCCAGGTGGTTGCCTCGCCGCTGTGGCAGGTCATGACGCCGTGGTTTCCTGCGCCAGTCAACGCTCGCTTATAAGCAGGATTTATCGGAACCATCGGCTCAGTCGGCTAGCACCTATGTGTAGGGCAGGCGTAGGCTGAGGGGGTCAGTCGTGACAGGCGCTGGTGCCTGCCCGACGCAGGAGTGTCAGCATGAGCCCGAGCGAGTTGATGATTCGCACCATCCACTGGGTGTGTCCGTGCTGCGGCGAGGTCGCCCGCAC
>CBJLVJ010000161.1:0-6398 GCA_966426465.1 uncultured bacterium
GAGTCGCGAATGACGACAAAAGCGGAGTCCAGGAGGCGCGCCGCGTCGCGCCCGTCCGTCGAGTCGTGCTGAATGGTGGTCGGCTCATCGCCCGCTTCGGGTCGCACGTGGACTGTGACCGAGCACGACTGCATCGGCTCGAGGTCGACCTTGAACACCGCCGCGGCGATGGGTGGCCATACGCGGCCCTCCTCGCGCGGGTCGCTCCACTGGGCGATACCCGGTAGCGATTCGGTCGGATCCAGGCGTCGGAGACGATCGTTCAGGATCTCGATGTTGGCGGGCGGCGGGTCGAAGGTGATGTGGGTGTGCCGTTCGATCCTGTCCGTGCCCGTATAGCCGAGCAGGACGCCGTCGGGCAGGATCTCGATCGGGTGCATCTGGCCGAACTCGACGCGCTCCTCCGGGAAATACCCGCGGATGACGAACATATCGCGAAAGTCCGAGCCGAACGTGAAGCGGAGGGTGAGCTGGACGGGGTGCTGGTTGTAGTTGACCAGGCCCAGCCGCTCGTGCAGCCCATCGTTGTGCAGGAAGCGGTTGCGACGGATGCTGATGGTGCGCGGTTCGGCGATCACCTCGCCACTGGGGCCGAGCAGCGTGTCGTTGGCGAACTGCAGGTTGCTCATGAAGTTCAGCTCGCCCGCGGCCGACAGCAGCGCCAGTCGCGTGCCGGTCAGGTCCATCTCGAACAGGCTCAGGTGGCGCGTGTCGCGGAAGTACAGCCCGTGACCTTCGAGGTTGAGCGCTCTGATGTCGCCCGCCCGATCGGCCACCAGGTAGATCTGGCCTTCCTTCAGGACGCTGCGCTCGAGAACCGAGCCGGTCTGGATCGTTGGCATCGCTAGAGCTGGACGATCTCTTCGCGCGCTTCGCCGACGCCAATCAGCTGGACGGGTGCTTCCAGCAGCACCTCGAGGCGGCGGACGTAGGCCTGCGCGGCATTCGGCAGGTCGGCCCAGCCACGCGCGCCGGTCAGCGGCTCGTGCCAACCGGCAAACGTCTCGTAGATGGGTTTGCACTGCTCGAGCGTCTCCACCTGACTGGGGAAGTAGTCGATCCGACGGCCGTCGAGCTCATACGCGGTGCACACCTTGAGCTCAGGAAAACCGGTCAGGATGTCCAGGCGCGTGAGCGCAATGCCATCGAAGGCGTTGACACGCGATGAGTGGCGGCCCGCCACGGCGTCGAACCAACCGCAGCGGCGCGGCCGGCCGGTGGTCGTGCCGTACTCGTGCCCGATCTCGCGAATGCGATCGGCCGTCTGGTCGAACAGCTCCGTCGGGAACGGGCCTTCCCCAACGCGGCTGCAGTAGGATTTGTACACGCCGATCGCCCGCGTCAGACGACGCGGCCCGATGCCGGAGCCCTGCAAGAGCCCGGCAACCGTACAGTGGCTGCTGGTGACATACGGATACGTGCCGTGGTCCAGGTCGAGCAAGGTGGCGTGGGCGCCTTCCAGGACCACCTGCCGGCCACGCGCCACGGCTTCGTCGACCATCGGCTGGGTCTCGGCGATATAGCGCTTCAATCGGGCGGCGAGGGCCAGGTACTCGTCGGCCACGAGCTCGATGTCCGGCCGTCCCACGCCGACCGCCGCTAGCTCGTGCTGCTTGCGATCCACGACGAAGCGGAGCTTCTCGCGGAAGGTGGTCGGGTTGAGGAGATCGCCTACACGCAGGCCGATACGCCGGGCCTTGTCGACATATGTCGGGCCGATGCCACGGCCGGTGGTGCCCAGGCGCCGCTCTTCGCGCGCCGCGTCCTCCGCCCGGTCCAGGCTCTGGTGGTACGGCATGACCAGATGGGCAGCGGTGCTCACGCGCAAGCCGCCCGTATCGACCTCCCGCGCGCCCAGCTCGTCCAGCTCGGCGACGAGCAGGCCAGGATGAACGGCCACGCCCGGCCCGATGATGCACAGCGCGCGTGCATTGAAGATGCCAGCCGGGATCAGATGGACCGCAAACCGACCCTGCTCGTTGACCACGGTGTGGCCGGCGTTCGCACCTCCGTGGCCGCGAATGACCAGGTCCGCGTCGCGGGCGAGGAGGTTGATGACCTTGCCTTTGCCTTCGTCGCCCCAATGCCCCCCGACAACCGCCGTAACCGGCACAGGTTAACCGTAGCGCACGAAGGCCGAGCGATCGGCATAGTTCTGCGCGTAGTACGAGCGGTGGTGTTCGCCGGACTTGATCGGCCGCCACCACTGTGGATTCTCAACGTACCACTGGATCGTCTCGTCCAGGCCGTCGACGAAGCGCCACTTCGGCTGCCAGCCGAGCGCCAGCAGCCGCGTCGGGTCCACGCGGTAGCGGCGATCGTGTGCCGGGCGATCGACGACGTACTCGATCAGGCTCTCGGGCTTGCCGACCGCCGACAGGATGCGGCGCGACACCTCGAGATTGACGGGTAGGGCCAACTCGGGCTCCGGGTTGCCGATGTTGTAGATCTCGCCGGGCGTGCCTTGTCGCAGGACCACGTCGACGGCGCTGGCGAAGTCCTCCACGTGGGTCCACTGTCGCCGCTGCTGGCCGTCGCCATAGACGGGCAGTGGCTGATCGTCAATAGCGTTGGTGATGTGCAGCGGAATCAATTTCTCCGGGTACTGATATGGACCGTAGGCATTCGCCCCGCGGACCACCAGCGCCGGCAGACCGTACGTCTTCCAGGCGGCCAGCACGAGCAGCTCGCCGCCAGCTTTGGAGGCCGAATACGGGCTGGTCGGATCCAGTCGGTCGCGCTCGCCCGAGGCGCCCTGCAGGACCGCGCCGTAGACCTCGTCCGTACTGACGTGAAGAAATCGTGCGACGCCCGCGGCACGTGCACACTCCTCCAGCGTCCAGGTGCCCAACACATCGGTCTTGACGAACGCGTCCGGCTCCAGGATGCTGCGGTCGACGTGCGTCTCGGCCGCGAAATTGACCACCGCGTCCACGCCCTCCAGCGCGCGTTCGACGGCTGAGCGGTCGGCAATATCGGCCTGCACGAACTGGAAGCGCGGGTCGCTCGAGACCGGCTCCAGGTTGGCCGGATTGCCTGCGTAGGTCAGCTTGTCGAGCACCGTGACGTGGTCTGAGGCGTAACGCGCAAGCGTTTGCCGCACGAACTCGGAGCCGATGAAGCCGGCCCCGCCAGTGACCAGGATGCGCATGTCGCTCAGGCCGTCAAGACGGCGACTGGTCGCGCTGCCTTGTTGGCGCCATGCTCCCGGACGTAGTCGATGACGGAGTAGTACACGTCGATCGACTCGCCGGCGTCACCCCAGAAGCCGTCGATCACGTCGTACTCCATCAGCCCGCGATCCACGTAGGCATTGTTGACGTCCGTGATTTCCAGCTCCCCGCGGCCCGACGGCTTCAGGTTGCGCACGATGGCGAACACCTCGGGGTCGTACATGTAAATGCCGATGACGGCGTACGGACTCGGCGGCGTCTCGGGTTTTTCGCGGATATAGGTCAGGCGGTCGTCTTTGCCGAAAATCGGCACGCCCAGGTGGCGCAGGTGGGCCGGATCCTCCATCTCCTTCAGCAGGATGCGTCCACCGCGAGGCTGATCCAGGAAATGCTGCACGTACGGCGCAATGCTCTGGCCGAGAATGTTGTCGCCGAGCATGACCACGACCTTGTCACCGTCGACGAAGCTCTCGCACAGGCCGAGCGCTTCGGCAATGCCGCCAGCGCGCGCCTGATAGGAGAACTGCAGGCGACGCAGACCGAACTCGTTGCCATTGCCGAGCAGCGGCAGGAACTCCCCCGCATGATTGCCGCCGGTCACCACCATGATCTCGTCAATGCCGGCGGACACGAGCGTCTCGATCGGATAGAAGATCATCGGCTTGTCGTAGACCGGCAGCAGGTGCTTGTTGGTGATCCGCGTGAGCGGATGCAGCCGCGAGCCTGTGCCACCTGCGAGGATCACGCCTTTCATTGCGGTCGTCTTGCTCCCTTGGCTGTCAGCTAGTACCGATAGAGCTTGTCGTCACCGCGCACGTCGGTCAGCACCACGCCGAGCAGGTTGGCGTTGACGCGGTCGAGCTGTTCGCGAGCGCGGCGGGCCATGTCGCGTTTGGTGCGCCCGGCGCTGACGACCAGCAGGATGCCCTCGAGCCGCGGGGCGAGCACGGCCACGTCGGCCAGAGCGCCCGCGGGCGGTGCGTCGACGAGCACGAAGTCGGCCTGGGCACGCGTCAGCGCCAGGACCTGGTCGAATCGGCGAGAGCCGAGCACCTCGAGTGGATTGGCCGGCAGCGGCCCACTGGGAAGCAGCCGCACCCCGGCGGCGGCCGTCTCGCGCAATGGCAGCTGGGTGTTGTCGCCGAGCAGCACGCTGGCCAGGCCTTCGTCGCGCTCCAGCCCGAACAGTGTGTGCTGCCCGGGCCGCCGCAGGTCGGCGTCGATGACGATGACGCGCCGTCCGGTCTGCGCCAGGGCGATGGCCAGGTTCGCCACCGTGGTGGATTTGCCCTCGCCCGCCGCGGCACTGGTCACGCCAATGGTTTGCACCTGGCGGTCGGCGTAGGCGAACTGGAGGTTGGCGGCCAGACTACGATACGCCTCGGCCGCCGCTGAGTGGGGGTCGCCAAGCATGATCAGTGCGCCGCTCGGCGGGGTAGGCGCCAGCGATTGGCCGTTGCGCGAAACCGTCGCCAGCCAGCTCATGCGCGCGCAGCTCCTGTGGGCACTTCCACCTCCGTGGGATGGTTGGGAGATTCGACGTCGGCGGATCCAGATGCGGGCTGCTTCGACGCCCGCGCGGCACGGCGCCCGCGGGGAACGATCCCCAGCACGGGCAGCTCCAGGTACTGGCGAACGTGATCGGGGGTGCGGATCGAGTCGTCGAGGTAGACCGTGCCCAGGACGACGAGCGCGGCGACCACCCCTCCGAGCAGAGCGGCCGCTGGCACGAGGATACGCGTCTGGGGCCAGATCAAAATTGCCTGCGTCGGCCGATCCAGCGTCGACAGGATCACGCGCTCCTCGCGCAGCTTGCCCTGTTCTTCGGCGTTGTGCTTGCGGGTATAGACGTCGGCGATTTCGAGCGTGAGCTGCTCGGCGCGGCGTGGGTCAGAGTCTTCGACGTCCAGCCGGACCTGGCCGCTGTCCTGTACCGGTTCGGCGCGCGTGTGCTCGAGCATGCGTTCGGGTGGCAGGTCGGTGTGGAGGTTCTGATCGACCTCCCGCATGATGCCAAGCTGCAGCACCTGTTCAGCCAGTGGTCGCAGCTCCTTCTCGAGGGCCAGGAAGTTGCCGTAGTCCAGGCGGCCAGTGGCCTGGATCAGCACCGACGACCGCCAGCGAGGCTCGCCCCACAACTTGGCGTAGGCATACGACGCGGTTGCCGCAACGAGCGCTGCGACGAGCAGGATCCACCAGCGCTCGCGCAAGGCGCGCAGCGCCTCAACGGCTGTCACGGGCGCCTTCCACACTGAGCGCGCGTCAGGCGGCTGCTCCTCGGCGGCTGGCGGGCCGCGGAATCTCGCCCAGCACGGGCGCATGCAGGAGGCTCTCGGCCTCCTGGCGGGTGCGCACGCTCGAGTCGAGATAATCGACCAGGAACGCCGCGGCGATGCCGACGATCAGGCCGATCAACGTGCGCAGCGCGATCTCGCTGATCAGGCCGGGCACGGTGTTCGCGCGATGGGTGACCGGCGGGGTGACGATCGTCATCTGGGTGTTGTAGGCGGTCAGCGCCTGGAGGTACTGGGCCAGATGCGGCTTGTCGTTCAGGATGCGGCTGATCGAGCCGGCGATCAGCGCGCCCTGGTCGTAGGTTGGCGTGGTGACGGTGATGTCAATGAAGCGGTGCGTCTTTTTGGCGCGTGTCGCGCTCATGATCGTGTCGATGTCGACGTCCATTGGCGTGCTGCTGCTGGCGAGCTCACGCTTGACCTCGTCGGCGAAGGCGCGACTGGTCATGAACTCGCTCATGTCGTCGGCCAGGTACTCAGAGTCGAGGTTCGCGTAGTAGGCCGAGTCGTAGAACCGCTCGGCGTTGGGATCGGGAATCGGCAGCGTGCTGACCGCCAGCCGCATGTCGGTTTTGTACGCGGCAGCGCCGCGCAGGCCGACCACGCTCGAGGCCACCAGCGCGACGAGCCCGATCGCCACAGGCAACCACCAGCGGCGGCGAATGATGCTCCAGTACTCCCGCAGCTCCATCTCAGCCCTTTCGCTCGTGCTGAACTATAGCCACCCGGCCGTTCACCGGATCAATCGCACGAACTGATAGCCGTGCTCCACGGCGGTCGCTCCATCGGCATTAACGACCCACACGCTGACGTGTGGCTGATCCTGGAGGACCACTTGCTGGGCGCGCACGGCGTCCTCGGCGGCCACGCTCAGCGGCGAATCCAGGATGACCACCTGGCGCGTGCCGACGGGCAGATTGGTGCGCGTGCG
>CBJLVJ010000162.1:0-6396 GCA_966426465.1 uncultured bacterium
GTTCGAGACCAACCAGCCCGTGGTGTACCACGAGGAAGGCAGCTTCGAGCCTGGCGCATCGTCCCCAGAGGAAACCCACCAGGCGAAGGGGACATGACTATGCGCCCCGGCGAGGGCGGCGGTCCTGAGCGACCGATGCACGGACAGTCTTCCCGAAGGGTGCCCTCTGGGGAATATTATTAACGAATGGCACGCCGGGAGGAACCCCCGCGGCGGTGGTTGAGCGGTTTTGGCGCCTTCGAGTGGCGCACGGATGAGCGGGCGTTCGCGTCATTGCTGGACGCGCTCACCCGCGATCGGCTGGAGGTCGAAGCGGTCGAGCGCGAGATGCAAGCCACCGCGCGCCGTAGTCTGGCGGAGGTGCAGCAGGACCAGCAGCGCGCCGAGCGCGACGAGCTGGCCGAGGCGCGCCGTGAGCTGGACGATTTTCGCGCCGCCATCGACGACGTTCGTCGCCGTGGCGGCGATGGCCATAGCGAGGTGCCCTACGACAGTCGCGATCCGAAGCAGAGCGCGGCGGCCGACGTGCTCATCCAGTACCTGGTGCGCCCGGGTTACGCCGAGGTGCGCACCGACGAGCCGGAGCCCAACCAGTACGTCTACTACATTCGCGTCGACTGGCCGCGGCTGAAGCAGCTCGCGGCCGAGCAGGGCCACCCGCTGCCGTAACCATCAACGCCAGCGATCCAGGCTGAGGCGGACGGCGCGGCGCACGGACTCCGACAGGAGCATGCCCAGGATGGCGCCCGACAACACGTCGCCCGGGTAGTGCGCGCCGACGTAGATACGACTGAAGCCCACCGTGCCCGCCACTCCGAAGAAGGCGGGTGCGAGCCGCGGCCACACCTGGGCCAGGATCCACGCGCTGGCGAACGACGCGCCAGTGTGCCCGCTGGGGAATGACCACGAGCCTGGTTTTTTGCCGATCACGAGCGCCTCGACAATGCGCGCGAACGGCCGTCGACGGCGGAAGAAGGCCTTGATGGGGTACTCAATGAGCCACGTGGCCACCACCACACTGGGCAGCAACTGTTTGACGGCCGACCAGGATCGCGGCGCGCGCAGGAGGTAGGCCAACAACGTGCCGATGACCCAGATCCAGCCGCCGGTGGTCACCAGCGCCAGGGCCCAGGCCAGGCTATCGAGCACGCCCGGGTGGGGCACCTCGTTGACCGCCAGGTAGATGCGCGCGTCGAGCGCGTTCAGCGGCCCCATCCGCTTCAGTGCGGCTTCTTTCAGGAGCCGACGGCCACGGCTCGCCCGCGGACTCACCGGCGTGCCGGGTGTCAGCGTCTTTTGCGCGGCTTCGACCACGTGCTCCGCGGCCGGGCTGGGCGCCACCGTCTGCGCCGCGACTTCTTCGAGCACGGTGGCGACCGCCTGCTCGGGCGCGGCGGGACCGGTGGGCGCTGCCGCTTGCTCGATCGTGGCCGCCGCGGCGCTGGCCTGGTCGGGCGTGGAACAGGTCTGTTCAGCCGCCGCGCGGCCCCGCCCTTCTTCGGTCGCGCCGGCGCTCAGCCGCTCGACGCGCGCGACGACTGCGCTGGCCACTTCGGGACTGTCGATGCACTCCAGGCCCTCCTGGAGCACCCGTTCCACACGCTGCTCCGCATCCGGCGAGCGAGTCACAAGACTCCAACTCTCGCAAGAATTAAACCAGCGGGGGCTTGTGAGAGTAAACCCAAAATGGTACCTTTCATGTGCGATCTCCCCAAACGGGGTAAGGTCGTGCGCGCCTTGGGAGGGCAAGCATTCATGAGCGTGGCGACACCGGGCCAGAAAACGATCCTGGTTATTGAAGATGATCCCTGGACCCGCACGATCACCACGGCGCTGCTTGCTGGCGAGGGGTTCGCAGTTGTCGAGGCGAAGAACGGGGAAGAGGGCCTGCTCAAGGCTCGCCAGCACGATCCTGACGCCGTCCTGCTCGACCTGGCGCTGCCCACCAAGTCCGGGCTGGAAGTCCTGCGTGAGCTCAAGAGCGACGTATCCACCGAGTCGATCCCGGTCATCGTCGTCAGCGCCTATGGCTCGCTGATGAACGCCACTGACACGCATCAAACCGCGGGGGTCATCCAGAAGCCGTTCGACTATGACGACCTCGTGGGCCAGGTCGAGCGAGCCACCGCGCGCGCGTTCGAGGTGGCGCTGACCTGATCTACACTCTCGGGGAGATCCGCCGTGTCCATGCTCCCCTCCAACGTCTCTGAGTTCGAGACCACCAGTCCCTCGCCCGACAAGAAGGGCAAACGTAGGGGCGGTGGTCTTTTCGTTATGCTCGGCCTGCTCATCGTGCTGGTCGCGGTGATTGCCGTCGCGGTCAGTCGCCTGCCCACCACGAGCCTGTCGCGGCCCGCGGCAACCGCGGTGCCGAATCAGACCTCGCGCCAGACACCCGTCGCGGCGGGTACCCCGGCCGACGCCGAGACGCAACGCACGATCCAACAGATCATCCAGCAGCTCGACCAGGCCCAGGCTGAGGCGATCGCCACGAAGGACCCCAACGTGATGGCGGCCACCTCGACGCCCGAGTTCTACCAGGAGCAGATCGCGACCAATCAGGACCTGGTCGACAACGGCGTGACCGAAGTCAAGCTGATCAATATCGAGTGGGGCGACATCCTTGTGAACGGCCCCACCGCGACCGCCACCGCGTGGGAGACCTGGAGCACGACCTTCGAGGATGGCACCACCATGCAGGCGCGGGACCGCAACGTGTACACGCTGGTCCAGCAAAACGGCAGCTGGAAGGTCCGGTCCGACGATCATCCAGACGAGCAGCCCACCACGCCTGGCCAGCAGCCCGCCGCGCCGGGCGCTGGCCGCTAGCACGGTTCAGGCGCTCGCCAGGAAGGCCTTGCGGCAGCCCGGCGCGCAGAAGTAGTACATTTGCCCGTCGCGCTCAGTTGTCCATTTCGCTGACGCGATGTCAACCTGCATGCCGCAGGTCGGATCCGTGGCCGTCCTGGGCGCCGCAAGGGCCGCGGGACGGCGCGAGCGACGGCGCTGGACGATCTCGGCCATGATGCTGAGCGCGATCTCGGGGCCTGTGGCGGCTCCAATGTCGAGCCCAGCCGGCGCCTTCAGCCGTTCGATCGTGTCCTCGGCCATGCCGTCGGCGCGCAGCTCGTCGAGCAACGCCTCGGCTCGGCGGCGGCTGGCCACCATCGCCACGTACTGCACACCACGCTCCAGGGCGGCGCGCACCGTGGGATGGTCCTCGTCGCTGCTCATAGCCGCAGCGACCACCCACGCGTCGGTGGTCGTGATGTCTTCGAGCGAGGTGCGGACCCGGTAACCGAGCGGCGCAGCAAGCGCTGCCAGCGCATCGGCCACGGGTGATTCGCCCAGAATGACCAGCTCCGGCGCCGGCAGCACGGGCTCCAGATAGATCTCCAGCGTGCCCCCGCTGTGGCAGGTCATCGGATAGCTGACGATGCCTTCCTCCTGGGCGGGCGCCGGACTCAGGCGTACCAGCCGTGGCGTGCCGTCAGCCAGCGCCCGCGCGGCTTCCCGCTCGATCGAGGTGTGGACGCAGCCGCCGCCCACCCAGCCGATCGGCCGGCCCTCGCCGAGCAGGAGCGCGCGGTCGCCCGGCCTGGCCGAGGCCGGGCGCACGCTGCGCACCACGGTAGCCAGCACGAACGGGCGGCCCTGACGCCGCAGCTCGGCTGCTTGCTCCAGAAGATCCCCGGGCGAAGGCCCGTTCACACGCCAGCGCCCTTGTCCTGGAGGAGACGCCACAGGCGAGGGGGTGTGATGGGAATCTCAATGTGGGTCACGCCCAGGTGACTCAGGGCATCGACCACGGCGTTGGCGATGGCTGGCGGGGCGCCGACCGTGGCGGATTCACCGACCCCTTTGGCGCCAAGTGGATGGTGCGGACTGGGCGTCACCGTGCGATCCGTTTCCCAGCGGGGCGTCTCCATCGCGGTGGGCACCAGGTAGTCCATCAGCGTGCCGCCGTGCATGTTCCCGTTGGCGTCGTACCAGATGTGCTCGTAGAGCGCTGGCGCCAGGCCCATCGTCAGCCCACCATGGATCTGGCCCTCGACGATCATCGGGTTGATGACCGTGCCACAGTCGTCGATCGCCACGAAGCGCCGCACTTTCACTTCACCTGTCCCTCGATCGATGTCGACCACGGCCACATACGCTCCGAACGGGAACGTCAGGTTGGGTGGATCGTAGTAGCACACCGCCTCGAGCCCAGCTTCCATGCCGTGCGGATGGTTGGTATACGCGGCGAATGCCAGCTCGGTCATGCTCCTGGAGCGTTCGGGAGCACCCTTTACCTGGAACCGATAATCCTTCCACTCCAGGTCGTCGACGCTGCACTCCAGGACATGCGCGGCGAGGTGGGCAGCCTTGTCCCGAATCTTGCGCGCGGCAACGGCCTTCGCCGCGCCTGCCGTGGGGGTGCTGCGACTGGCGTAGGTGCCCAGGCCGTACGGGGCGGTGTCGGTGTCACCGTGCTCGACTTCGATGTTTTCCACCGCCAGGCCGAGCTCCTCCGCCACGATTTGCGCAAAGGTCGTCTCGTGCCCCTGACCCTGGGTCTGGACACCGATGCGGACGATGGCCGATCCGGTCGGGTGGACGCGAATCTCGGCGCTGTCGAACATCTTGATGCCCAGAATGTCGAAGGTGTCGGACGGGCCGGCGCCGACGATCTCGGTAAACGTCGAGATGCCAATGCCCATCAGCTCGCCACGCGCGCGCTTCTCCGCTTGCTCCTTGCGCAGCTCGGCGTAGCCGATTATCTGGAGCGCTTTCTGCAGCGCGGCCGGATAGTTGCCGCTGTCGTACTCCCAACCGAGCGCCGAGCGGTACGGAAACTGCTCCGGCTGGATGAAGTTCTTCATGCGCAGCTCGGCCGGGTCCATGCGCAGCTCGAGCGCCAGCGAATCGACCATGCGCTCGATGGCGTGCACGGCTTCGGTGACGCGGAACGAACAGCGGTAGGCGACGCCGCCTGGCGGCTTGTTCGTGTACACACCGTCGACCTCGACGTGGGCCATCGGCAGGTCGTACGAGCCAGTGCAGATCGAGAAGAGCCCGGCCGGGAATTTTGAGGGATTGGCCGCGGCGTCCGCGGCGCCATGGTCGGCCAGCGTCTTGATCCGCAGCGCGCGCATCTTGCCCGAGCTGTCGGCGGCCAGCTCCGCGTGCATGTGGTAGTCGCGGGCGAAGGAGTCCGCCTGGAGGTTCTCGCTGCGGTCCTCGATCCATTTGACGGGATGGCCGGTGGTCAGCGCGGCGACGACGGCGCAGACGTAGCCTGGATAGACCGGCACTTTGCCGCCGAACCCACCACCGATATCCGGCGAGATGACACGGATCTTGTGCTCCGGGATCTTCGACACGAGTGAGAACACAGTGCGGATCGCGTGCGGCGCCTGCTTCGTCATCCACACGGTCAGCTTGCCGCTCACGCGGTCGTAGTTGGCGACGCAGCCGCACGTCTCGATGGACGCGACGTGGATGCGCGGGATATAGATGTCCTGCGCGACGACCACGTCGGCGCTGTCGATGGCACGCTGCGTAGCGTCGCGGTCGCCCACTTCCCAGTGCCAGATGTGGTTGGACTTCTTGTCTTTGTCGGGTCGAACCAGCGGCGAATCGGGCTGCAGCGCCCTGGCCGGATCGATCACCGGCTCGAGTGGCTCGTAGTCCACCTGTACGGCGCCGACACCATCAGCAGCGGCGTAGCGCGTTTCCGCCACGACCACCGCCACCTCCTGCGACTGGTACACGACGTGATCGGTTGGCAACACCATCTGGGTGTCGCTCATCAGCGTCGGCATCCACGCCAGCCCGGCCGCCTCCAGGTCCTTGCCGGTGACCACCGCCACGACACCGGGCACCTTCAGCGCCTCCGAGGCGTCGATCTTCGTGATCCTCGCGTGCGCGTAGGGACTGCGCACGATATCCATAAACAGCATGCCCGGCAACTTCACATCGTCGATGTAGTTGCCCTGCCCGCGGATGAAACGCGGGTCCTCCTTGCGGCGGACACTATGACCGATGCCGCGGATCTGGATTGCCTCAGGCATGAGCCGCCTCCTGTGTGCTCGCCGGGGTTTCGCCCCGCATCCTCGCGGCCCCGTACTGGATTGCCCTCACGATGTTCACGTAGCCGGTGCAGCGGCACAGGTTGCCGGAGATTCCACGTCGGATTTCGTCCTCAGACGGGCTCGGGTTGGCCGCCAGAAGCGCCTTCGAGACCATCAACATCCCTGGCGTGCAGAAGCCGCACTGGAGCCCGTGCTCCTGCCAGAAACCTTCCTGGAGTGGATGCAGCTGGCCCGCCTGCTCCAGGCCCTCCACGGTTTCGACCTGGCTGCCGTCGGCCTGAACGGCCAGTAGCGTGCACGACTTTACAGCCACGCTGTC
>CBJLVJ010000163.1:0-6352 GCA_966426465.1 uncultured bacterium
CGCTTCCAGTTGCGATAGAGCTCCTGGCGGCGCGCCGCGTCCATGCGCGGCTGCCATGTCTTGTCCATGGCCCAGTTGCGGCGCAGGTCCTCCAGGTTGTCCCAGAACCCGGTCGCCAGGCCAGCCGCGTACGCCGCCCCGAGCGCGGTGGTCTCGGCTACCACCGGACGGATGACGGGCACGCCCAGGATGTCAGCCTGGAACTGCATGAGCGTGTCGTTGTAGACCATGCCCCCGTCGACCTTGAGCGCGGTGAGCGTGACGCCCGAGTCCTTCTCCATCGCGTCGAGCACCTCGCGCGTCTGGAAGGCGGTGGCCTCCAGCGCGGCTCGCGCGATGTGGCCCTTGTTGACGTAGCGCGTCATGCCGACGATGGCGCCCCGTGCGCTGCTCTTCCAGTAGGGCGCGAACAGGCCCGAGAACGCCGGCACGAAGTAAATGCCGCCGTTGTCCTCGACCGTGTTGGCCAGTGCCTCGACGTCGGACGAGATCTGGATCAAGCCGAGGTTGTCGCGCAGCCACTGCACGAGCGCGCCGGTGATGGCGATCGACCCCTCCAGCGCGTAGACCGCCGGCTGGTCGCCGAGCTTGTAGCACACGGTGGTGAGCAGGCCGCTCTTGGACGGCACCAGCTCGGTGCCCGTGTTCATCAGCATGAAGTTGCCGGTGCCGTAGGTGTTCTTCGCCTCGCCCGGGCTGTAGCAGGTCTGGCCGACTGTGGCGGCCTGCTGATCGCCCAGGATGCCCGCCACCGGGATGCCCGCCAGCGTGCCGCTGGCCTTGCCGTACACCTCACTGCTGGAGCGCACGGTGGGCAGCATCTGACGCGGAATGCCCATGATGCCCAGGATCTCGTCGTCCCAGTCCAGCGTGCGCAGGTTCATCAGCAGGGTGCGCGAGGCGTTGGTGACGTCGGTGATATGCACGCCACCATCGGGCCCACCGGTCAGCCACCAGGTCACGAACGTGTCGATGTTGCCGAAGATGGCGTTGCCCGATTCAGCAGCCTGGCGCGCGCCGTCGACGTTATCCAGGATCCAGCGCACTTTGGGGCCCGAGAAGTACGTCGCGAGCGGCAGGCCGGTCTTGTCGCGGAAGCGGTCCTGGCCGCCGGCGCGACCCAGCTCGTTGATGATCTGATCGGTGCGCGTGTCCTGCCAGACGATCGCGTTGTACAGCGGCTGGCCGGTGCGGCGGTCCCACACGACGGCCGTTTCGCGCTGGTTGGTGATGCCGATTGCGGTCAGGTTGTCGCCGCTCAGACCGCCCTTCGAGAGTGCGCCGACGACGACCTCCTGGGTGCGCCGCCAGATCTCGACCGGATCGTGCTCGACCCAGCCCGGGCGAGGATAGATCTGCTCGTGCTCCTTCTGATCGACCGCCACGACCTTGCCGTGATGGTCGAACACCATGCACCGCGTGCTGGTCGTGCCCTGGTCGATCGCGGCAACGTATTTCTTGGCTTCAGCCATGAGAGACCTCCCCGTGGGGTGTTGTTGAGCTACTTGTTGGTGTGCGCTGTTCGGCGGTTGCCAGCGCGACGCTGGCCATGATGTAGGCCGACGTGGCGCCCGGGTCCTGGTGTCCGATCGAGCGCTCGCCCAGGTAGGAGGCGCGACCCTTGGTCGCCAGCATCGGTGTGGTGGCCAGCATGCCCTGCTCCGCGGCGGCCACCGCCCGGCGGGCGGCCTCCAGCGGCGCCAGCCCACCACCCCGCGCGGCCTCTAGCGACTCGACCGCCGGTGCAATCGCATCGAGCATGGTCTTTTCGCCCGGGTGCGCTTTGCCTCGCTGCGTGATGCCGTCGAGCGCCGCGCGCGCTGCCTGCACCACCTCATCGAAGCCGGCCTCGGTGCGTCCGGTCAGGGCGATTCCGGCGCGGAGGTACGCGGTGCCATATAACGGACCCGACGCCCCGCCGACCGTCGACACCAGGGTGGTGCCCACCATCTTCAAGATGGCCCCCAGATCCTCCTCCTGCAGGTCTGCCAGCTTGGCCGCGACTGCCGAGAAGCCGCGGTCCAGGTTGATGCCGTGGTCAGCGTCGCCGATCGGAGAGTCAAGCTCGGTCAGATAGGCGCGCTCCTGCTTCAGCCGCTCGGCGAGCGCAGCCAGGAAGGCCACCAGGTCACTCGCACGAAGCGCACCTCCATCGCTTGCGGCGTGTGTCATACCCCCCAGCGCAAGGCGGGCGTGTGTATCGGTGCGTCCCAGAAGCGCATGAGCTCGTCGTCCAGCTTCAACAGCGTGATCGACGTGCCGGCCATCTCGAGCGAGGTGATGTAATTGCCGATCAAGTTGCGCGAGATGGTGACACCCCGTGCGCGAAGGATTTTTGCCAGCTCGTTGTAGACAATGTAGAGCTCGATGAGCGGCGTGCCGCCCATGCCATTGACGAAGGCGAGCACCTGGTCACCTGACTGGAACGGCAGATCCTCGAGCACCGGCCCGGCGAGCAGCTCGACGATGTCAGCCGCTGGCTTCAGCGGCATACGACGCCGTCCCGGTTCGCCATGGATGCCGATGCCGACTTCGATTTCATCCGGACCGAGGTCGAACGTGGGCGAACCTTTGGCCGGCACCGTGCACGAGGTCAGCGCCATGCCCATCGAGCGACCCCAGCCATTGACCTTCTCGCAGATACGCTTGACCTCGGCCAGTGGCAGCCGCGCCTCTGCCGCGCCGCCGCAGATCTTCTCAGCCAGCACGGTCGTGCCTACGCCACGTCGCCCAGCCGTGTAGAGGCTGTCCTGGACGGCCACGTCGTCGTTGATGACCACGCTGGCGACTTCGACACCATCCGCCGCGGCGAGCTCGGCGGCCATCTCGAAGTTCATGATGTCGCCCGTGTAGTTCTTGACAATGTGCAGCACTCCGGCGCCGCCGTCGACCGCCTTCGTCGCCTCGAGCATCTGCGGCGGAACCGGCGACGTGAATACCGCGCCCGGACACGCTGCGTCGAGCATCCCGCGACCGACGTACCCGCCGTGCATGGGCTCGTGACCGCTCCCGCCGCCCGAGACGATGCCGACCTTGCCCTGCACCGGGGCGTCGACACGCACCACGTAGTCCGGGTCGAAGTGGACTCGGAGCAGGTCGGCGTGCGCGGCGGCCATGCCCTCGAGCGCATCCTTGACCACCGTCTCGGGTGAATTGATCAGCTTCTTCATGCTGGTTTGAATGCCGGCAGTTTGCATGGCGTCTCCAGCGCAATACCCTCGGCGCCCGATGCGTCAACGCACGGACGCCGAGGCTAGTCCTCTCATCCAGAGCTGTTGCGGAAACAGGAGTCCCGTCAGGCGACGGGCCGGGCTTCGGCCTCGATCGGCTTGACTTCCTCACCCTCAGGCGGGGGCTGCACCTCTTTGACCGGGAGCAGCGGCTGGACCATGCGCGTGTAGAAGAAAGCGCCTCCCACGCCGCCGAGCAGCGGGCCAATGATCGGCACCAGGAAGTATGGGTCGCTGAACGCTTTGGCGTCTCCAGCGAAGATGGCGGCCATCAGCCGCGGGCCAAAGTCGCGCGCCGGATTGATCGCGTAGCCCGTCGGACCGCCGAGCGACAGACCAATCGCCAGCACACCCATGCCGACCATGAATGGCCACAGGTTCGCGCCGGGTCCGACATTGCGGACGCTGTCGACGATAGCGTAGATGAACAGCAGCAGGCAGAACGTGCCGATGATCTCGGTCAGGTACTGGGTGACGACCAGGTTTTCGTAACCACCCGCCGGGCCGGTGTAGAAGACGTTCTTGTAGCCGTCTTTGGCGAAGTTGCCGGCGTACAGGATGTACACGAGCAGCGCGCCGAAAAACGCGCCCACGACCTGCGCGACCATGTACAGCAGACCGGTGGAGACGGCGATCGACTTGTGGAGAATGGCCGCCAGGGTGACAGCCGGGTTGATGTGGGCGCCGGTGATACCACCCGCGACGTAGACCGCCATCACCACCGCGAACGCCCAGCCGAGCGTGATGGTGTCCCAGTTATAGCCTCCCGCACCCAGCCGGGTGCCGAACACGACGTTGGCCACAACCCCATCCCCGAACAGGATCAAAACGGTTGTGCCAACAAACTCAGCGAATAACTGCGCCGACAGAGAGTTCCTTCGCATACACACCCCCCAGTCAGATGGGAACTAAACCCAAAGCAGTACGCACGGAAGGAGCGGCCGTACATCACTACCCGGAACCAGTGTTGGTGTCGCGCTTGCTCCTCCTTCCACCTCCGGTACGCGTGCGCGGAAGCCTGGAAAGGGCTATCCTGCCGACACGTGCTGCGAGCATAGGCAGCGCCTAGTACCTTGTCAACGTGCAGCCTATGAACCGTCAAGAGTTGCTGGAGCGAGCCGCCAGCGAGCCTTTCGACCTGCTCGTCATCGGCGGCGGTATCACCGGCGCGGGCATCGCCCGTGAGGCGGCCCTGGCTGGCCTGCGGGTCGCCCTGGTAGAGCGCGCCGACTTCGCTTCAGGCACGAGCAGCCGCTCGACCAAGCTGATCCACGGCGGCCTGCGCTACCTGCGCAATTACGAATTCCGGCTGGTGCATGAGGCGGTGGTCGAGCGCCAGCGCATGCTGCGCATGGCGCCGCACCTGGTTCATCCGCTCCGCTTCGTGTTCCCGGTCTACCGGGGTGATCCGGACCCCTTGTGGAAGCTCAAGCTCGGCCTGATGGTGTACGACGCCTTCGCCGGGCCCTCGAACAAGATTCGCCACAAGATGTACGGCGCCCGCCGACTGCTCGAGCTCGAGCCGCTGCTCCACCCCGATGGCCTCGTCGGTGGCGGTGTGTACACCGATAGCGCCACGGACGACGCGCGGCTGGTCGTCGAGGTGATCCAGTCTGGCGTGGAGCACGGTGTCGCGGCGGCCAACTACGTCCAGGTGGAGTCGCTCCTGGAGGACGGCCGCGGCCAGCTGGCGGGCGCCCGCGTCCGCGATCGTGTCAACGGCGCACCATTCGAGATCCGAGCGCAGCGCGTGCTCAGCGCGGCCGGGCCGTGGGCAGACCACGTGCGCCGCATGGAGGACCCGGCAGCGCGCCCACTGCTGCGGCTAACCAAGGGCGTCCATATCAGTGTCCCGCGCAGTCGGCTGCCGATCAGCCACGCGGTGACCATCCGCGGCGAAGACGGCCGAGTCATGTTCGCCATTCCCTCGTACGCCTACACCTATGTGGGAACCACCGATACCGACTACACGGGCGATCCAGCGGCGGTCGGCATTGACTGGGAGGACGTCGGCTACATCCTGCGGGCTGCGCGCCAGAACTTCCCGGCCGCGTCGATCGGGCCGGACGAGGTGATCGGCGCCTGGGCTGGACTGCGCCCGTTGATTGCCTCAGACGCCTCGGACCCGTCGGCCACCTCTCGCGACTACAAGCTGTACCACGGGTCAAAGGGCATGATCTCGGTAGCCGGTGGCAAGCTGACGGCGTTCCGCGCTATGGCCGCACATATCGTGGACGAGGTATTTCCCGCCACACGCGGTTCACGCCGCCGCCGCGCGCGCAGCATGGCCCCGTTACCAGGCGCTCCACACCACCCGCCCTCGCCAGAGCTGATCGGCCATCTGGCCCGCGAGACGAACGAGCCACCTGAAGAGGTAGAACGGGTCGTCAATCGGTACGGGCGCGCGTTCGACGGCGTGCTCCGCGACTACGACGCCCGCGCAGCGGAAGTCGGACCCGCCCGCGCATGGAGATTGGCGCAAGTGCGTCGCGCGGTGGAGGCCGAGATGGCGATCCATCTCGAAGATGTGCTGTGGCGACGGACGAACCTGCTGTTGTTCAGCCCGGATAATGGCCTCTCGAATGTGGCCGAGCTCGCCGAGGAGATGGGCCGGTTGCGTGGCTGGTCGGTCGCGGAAATCGCAGACGAGAACGAGCGCGCCCGCGAGCTCGTCCGTCAGATGTTCGCCTGGCGTGAGTCTGCCACGGCGGACCTGTCGACGCGCGGCGCGGAGCGGGTCGGCGGAAGCGTGAGCAGTTGAGCTTCTCGACACGCGCGGTGGTCCTCGTCGGGGCATACCTGGTGGGATCGATCCCCAGCGGGCTGCTGGTGGCTCGCTCGGCCGGTATTCAGGACATACGCCAGCACGGCAGCGGCAACATCGGCGCGACGAACGTCCTGCGTACGCTCGGCTGGAAATACGGTATGGCCGTGCTGGTGCTCGACGCGGCCAAAGGCGCCTGCGGTGTGCTGCTGGCTCGCTGGTCCGGGTCGGGAGACATCGGTCAGACGCTCGGCGGCATTGCCGCCATGGTCGGTCATCTGTGGCCGTGCACGCTGCGCTTCCAGGGCGGCCGCGGTGTTGCGACCAGCCTGGGGCTGATGCTCGTGCTCAACCCGCT
>CBJLVJ010000164.1:0-6343 GCA_966426465.1 uncultured bacterium
ACACCCGACAGCACCAGGGCGCCGATCGCTCCAAACACACGCATGGGGCGATTGTGCGGGCTTCGGCCGCCCGGCTGCACACCTGTCAACGTTAACAGTCGCCCTCGCCGTCCATGTACCGGGCATTGCTGCCAGGCGCCCGCCGGTCGGCACGCTCGAGGCGATTGACAGGCATCCCGGGTAGACTGAGCGAGCACGGAGGTGTACGCATGTCGCATCTGTCGGATCCATCGTCCCCTCGTCAGCCGCGCCGATGGCAGGAGAACTTGACCGTCGCGGGAGATCAGCTCGTCGGGCGAGTCAAGGAGCTGGTCGAGGAAGGCAACGTACGGCGGATCATCATCAAACATGACGACCGCACGATCCTGGAGTTTCCACTGACGTTGGGCGTCGTCGGGGCGCTCATTGCTCCCCAGCTCGCCGCGCTGGGCGCCATCGCAGCGTTGCTGGCGCGGGCCTCAATTACCGTCGAGCGGGAAGAGAACGGTGCGCCGAGCGCAGATGACCCCAACAGATTGGGTCCAGGACCACAGGCCTGATCCCTTCCGCGGGCGCACACCCTAACCAGAGGGAGTAGCCATGCCCCAACTCAAGGTCGGTGTCGAAAATAGCGCAGACATCGAGATCCACTTCGAGGACCACGGCTCCGGGCGTCCGATCGTGTTGATCCACGGCTATCCGCTAGACGGCAACTCGTGGGAGCGCCAGGAGCGCGTGCTGCTGGCACAGGGCTTCCACGTCATTACCTACGATCGCCGCGGTTTCGGCCGATCCAGCCAACCGACGATCGGCTACGACTACGACACGTTCGCGGCCGACCTCAATACCTTGCTCGAGCACCTCAACCTGAACGACATCATTCTGGGCGGATTCTCCATGGGCACCGGTGAGGTGACACGCTACCTGGGGACGTATGGCTCGTCGCGCGTACGGAAGGCTGCCCTGTTCGGGGTGATCCCTCCATTCCTGCTCAAGACCGCCGACAACCCCGAAGGCGTCGACCAATCCGTCTTTGAGGGCATCAAAGCTGCCATCGTCGCCGACCGCTACGCCTATTTCCTGGACTTCTTCAACAACTTCTACAACGTGGATGCGCTCGGAACCACCAGGATCAGCAAACCCGCCTGGCAGGCTTCGTTCAACGTTGCCGTCGGCTCGTCGCCGTATGCCACCTACGCGTGCGTCGACACGTGGCTTACGGACTTTCGCCAGGACCTGCCGAAGATCGACGTACCAACACTGGTCGTGCACGGCACGCAGGACAGGATCCTCCCCTACGAAGCGACCGCCAAACGGCTCCCCGGCTTGATCAAGGACCTTCGCGTGGTCACCGTCGAGGGAGGCCCACACAACATCGGCTGGACCCACCCGGAGGAAGTCAACAAAGCCCTGCTGCTGGAGTTCGTCGCCGACTGACAGATTTTGGCGAGCTCGAGACGACACGCGCAGCTCGGGTTGCCATCCACCCGAGACCCACCGGATGGTGCGCTCAGCGATCGTCGGTTTGAGCCGGACCCCGATCGGTGCGGACCACGTTTTCCGCGCGCTGTCGAAGCTGTTCCTCGAGGCGCGCCGCTTCGGCGTCGTCGAGATCCGCGGCCAGCACGACAATTGCGCCCGCCTCGACGCGCTCCTGGATGGTTTTCAGCTGCTGCTCGCTGAGGTCGGACTCGACGAGTCCACCGACCACCGCGCCGGCCGGCCCGGCCGCGACGTTTGCCCCCGGGCCAGCCCGCGCGGCGAACTCCTGGATGTCGTCTGGACCACTGATCAGCCGAATTTTGGTGGTGTCGATTCGCTGGCTACGCAAGCTCTCGATCAGCTCGAGCGCTCGCGCCTGGTCGCTGAAGACGCCGAGCACGGTCACCATGCGGGCACGTCTGGCAGAGTTCGTGCCGCTGCGGCTCCGGACCAGGCGGCATGCGGCTTGCGGCCGGGGTCTGCCGTGCCGGTCAGCCGGACAAACGGCGCCAGGTGGGCGCCCTCTCGCGCCACGGCCGCCGGGCAGGACGGCCGCTCGGCGTCGGCCAGCGGCAGCGAGGCGTCCCCTGCCCTTCGCTGGCGGGTGCTGGCCCTGGTTGCCGTCGGTACGTTCATGACCACTCTGGATAGCTCGATCGTCAACATCAGCCTGCCCGCCATTGCCCGCGGATTCGGCACGCCACTGAGCGGGACCATCGAATGGGTGGTGATCGTCTATCTGGTGGTCATTGCCGCGTTGTTGCTGACGTTTGGACGCCTGTCGGACGTGGTCGGGCGCAAGCCGGTCTGGCTGGCGGGGCTGCTGATCTTCACCCTCGGCTCCGTGCTGTGCGGTGTGTCTCCCACGCTCGCGGTGCTCATCGGCGCGCGCGCTCTGCAGGGCATCGGCGGGGCGATGATCTTCGCCCCGTCGGTGGCTCTGCTCACGGACACCTTCCCTCGCCAGGAGCGCGGGCGCGCTATCGGGCTCAACGCGGTCGCGGTCTCGATCGGCGTGAGTGCCGGCCCGGCGCTGGGCGGCATCATCACCGAGCACCTCAGCTGGCGGTGGATCTTCTTCCTGAACTTGCCGATCGGTCTGCTGGCCGTGCTGGCTTCGGCGCGCTGGCTACCGCGAGGTACGCGCAAGCCCGAGCGCTTCGATCCGCTGGGCGCACTGCTGCTGGCGCTTGGGCTGGCTGGCCTGACGCTCGCCCTGTCCTTCGGCCAGGAATGGGGCTGGCTCTCAGTACCGGTGCTGGCCTGTGTCGCGGCGGCCGTGTTCAGCCTGGCAGCGCTGGTGGTCGCCGAGCGTCGCGTCGAGCAGCCCAACCTCGACCTGGGCCTGTTCCGCCGACGCGCGTTCTCAGCCGCGCTGGCCACCCTGGTCCTGAGCTTTGTCGCCCTGTTCGCGGTGAGTTTCCTGATGCCCTTCTATCTCGAGAATTTGCGCGGTTTTCCGCCCGAGCGATCCGGGTTGCTCTTGACGCCGCTCTCGCTGGCCATCGGGCTGGTGGCGCCGCTGAGCGGCACGCTGGCCGACCGGGTGGGCTCGCGCTGGCTTGCCTCGGTTGGGTTGGCGCTCGCGTGCGTGGGCTTGTTCTGGCTCAGCCAGGTGAATGCCACGACCAGCGTGCTGGATATCGTGTGGCGCCTGGTGCTGGTTGGAGCCGGCACCGGGATGTTCCAGTCGCCCAACAATCGCGCCCTCATGCAGGCCGCTCCGGGTGGCGGGCAGGGTGAGGCCTCCGGCGTGCTGGGAACCGGGCGGGTTGTCGGCCAGAGCCTGAGCGTGGCGCTCGCCGGGGCGGTGTTCGCCGCCCTGGGCGGCATGGAGGCCAATACGCGATTGTCGGCCCAGGCGAGCGGTGCGCCGGTGCCACAGGACCAGGTCGCCGCTCTCCAGCAGGCGTTCGTGACCGGGTTCCACGTGGCTCTGCTCGTGTGTGCCTGCGTGGCCGCCGCGGGCGTCCTCACGTCACTGGTCCGAGCGGAGCCCGAG
Source organism: uncultured bacterium (assembly GCA_966426465.1). GTDB lineage: Bacteria > Chloroflexota > UBA6077 > UBA6077 > CF-72 > CF-72. The sequence goes on from CBJLVJ010000164.1 coordinate 3,464, forward strand.
CGAGCCTGAGCCCAGCAACCGAAGTTTGTAGAATCGATGCATGCCGGCTGAACTCTTCGGCGCCAGGTTCTACGGCCATCGCGTCCCCGCCTGGCACAACCTCGGGCGCGTCTCCAGGGACAAGATTGGTGCGGTCGAAGCGCTCCGACGCGTCGGACCGTACCACGTTGTGCTCGAGCCGATCGGCGACAGCGGCAGGTCGGAGATCATTCGCTTGCCTACCGATGATGATGGGTCGCGGTGCAGCTTCGGAAGTGTGGACGCGGAGTACGTCCTGGTGGCGCCAGTTGAGCTCACGGCTGCGTGGGACGCCGGGGTGGGCGCGCCTGTCGAAACGCTCGGAGCCCTGCGGCAGGGCCGTTGCCTGTTCGTGACCATGGCGCTCGACACCTACGCCGTACGCGGCGACGAGGTGAGGACCTATTTCGTGCTGGCCCACTGGATGGACCCGCGTCGCACGAGCGTCGCCTTTGTCACACCCGTTCGGGTTGTCTGCTCCAATACGCTGCAAATGGCCGAGCGTATGTCGCAGACGCGTATTGACCTGGCGCCAACCAGCGGCGTGCGCGAGCGTATCGAGGAGTGCCTGCGACAGCTCGTCCATTACAGCCTCACCCAGAGCAGGTCGCTCCGTGGGGTTTTCCAGGAGATGGCCGGCCGGACCGTCAGCCGGGCCGAGGCGTGGGCGGTTGCGGCGAGCGCGTATCCCGACGACGACGCGCTGCGTCGCGCCGCGCTGGACCTGTTCGACGGTGCCGGAACTGGTATGGATCATCCGGCCGCGCGCGCCACAGCATGGGGGCTCTACAACGCGATCGCCGAGCTGGAGAACTTCCGCGAGGGAGACACGGACGCCGAGGTTGCGTTCGACGTGATGTTCGGCAACCGCCGCGCCGTAATGCAGCGCGCTTTCGACGCGACGAGGGCGCTCTGCAGTCATTCAGTCCGATACGGCGAGGCTGCTGCCACGCTGGAGCCACGCATGGCTGAGGAAGAGCTCGTCCTGCAGCGGTAGCAGGAACCGTAGACTAACAGGGCTGCGAGTTGACGGGTAAGCGGACGGTGACGCGGGTCCCGCCGTCTGATGGCGCCTCGACCTCGATAAGGCCGCCGTGTAGCTCGACGATGTGTTGACTGATGTACAGCCCGAGGCCCATGCCCGACGTGTGCTGCAGGACCGGGTCGACCTGGTAGAAGCGCTCGAAGATGTGCGGCTGGCTCTCCGGCGGGATGCCCACCCCGTGATCTCGCACGGCGAGCTCGACGGTGTTGGCGTCGGGTGTTGACAGCTCGAGCTCGACCAGGCCGCCCTGCGGGCTGTACTTGATGGCGTTGTCCACCAGGTTGGTCAGCACCTGCTCCAGGCGCAGCGGATCGACCATGGCCAGGACCTTGCCCGGCACAGCCACTCGAAAGGTGTGCGTCGCGGTCCGCGCCTGAGCATCTCCAGCCACCTCCTCGACCAGGTGCGCCACATCTGTCGGCTTCCGCTCCAGCACGACCCTGCCGGCCTCCAGCCGGGAGACGTCGAGTAGATGGCTCACCAGGCGCGTCAGCCGGTCGGACTGGCGATCAATCACCTGTAGCGCCTGGCGCACACGCCCGGCGTCCACGACGACTCCCTGCGCGCCTTGACGGAGCAGCAGCTGCGCGTAACCGCGTACAGCCGTAACCGGCGTCTTCAGCTCATGGGCCGCGACGGACAGGAATTCGTCCCGCACTTGAAGCGCGGCCTGGGCCTCCCGATACAGGCGGGCGTTCTCGACAGCGAGGGTGGCGAGCTGCTCGTTGAGTACGCGCAACTGTCTGACGTGCTCGAGCGTCCGCTCGACGTGCTGCTTGGCTGCGTAGCGCATCATAAGCGGCGGGACCACGAACGCCGCCGCGCCCGCCACGCTGAAGGCCTGGTAGGCCAGGGCTAGCAGGAGCCCCATGCAGCTGAGCACCACGTAGTGCGGCCACAGCCAGCCGAAACGCTCGGCCCACAGCCGCAGGGCGGGCGCCCGGGACTCCGTACTCATCGCCACGGCTACCAGGATCGTGTGGAGATAGTAGGTCAGGCCGGTTGCCGCGGCCGCGACGAGCAGGACCGGCAGCCCGGACGGATCCAGCGGCTGGTCGAACCGCTGGTACACGGCCGCCGCCAGGCCGGCGGCGAGGACATAGGTGCTGGCATTGAACAGGACCTTGTACCAGCGCGAGCGGCGGCGGATGCCGCGCACGAGGGCCGCTGCCGGCGCGACCACCACGGCGCCGGGGACGCCCAGCAGCATGCCGGCGGCGAGCGTGGGCACGAAACTGATCGCATAGGAGCTGCTCTGACCGTCGCCGAACAGTTCCAGGCCCAGGACTTCGGCCAGAGCAATGAAGGCCAACAACAGCAGCACCGTCGCCAGGTCGAGCGATGGAACGGCCGGCGCCACCGCCATAAGCAGCCCGATCGCGGCCACCACCGTGCCGAAGATCACGCTCCGCCCGGCCCATGCAGGCAGGAGCTCCAGCAGCACGGCCGGCGCGCCTACGTTGCTCACGTGTGGCGCCGCCGCCGCCTAATCGCCGGCGACACTGTCCCAGCTCACGTTATCCCAGCTCACGTTATCCCAGGAAACGCTGTCCCATGAAACGCTGTCCCACGAAACGTTGTCCCAGGCAATGGACGTCCCCCCATACCCGGCCGCATAGGCGGCACGGGCGAGATAGGTGTTGGGAATGAGTCCCCGCTTGCCTGCCTCGATGACGCCGGTGAACCGCACGGCCGCGGTCGCCTGAGGGTAGCCCGCGCCGGTGCCCGCACCTAGCACGGCGAGCGCGGTCTGACGCAGGAGCCACTGGACCTGGTCAGGCATGAGCCCCGGACGCGCATGGAGGAGCTGTGCCACG
>CBJLVJ010000165.1:0-6330 GCA_966426465.1 uncultured bacterium
CACTGATTCATACGTCAAGCGCGTCGACGAGGTTTCGCGCAACAAGGAGACCGAAGTGATGGAGGTCTGATCGACTTGGCGATTGCTTCCGGGGCGCACACCAGCGCCACCAGACAACCCGCCTCAGAGGCGCGCGCCGACACGGTGCCTGCGCACGTCGGCATCATCATGGATGGCAACGGTCGCTGGGCCAATCGGCGCGGCCTGCCACGCCTCGCCGGACACCACGCCGGCACCGAAAACGTGCGTCGCATCACGATCGCCTGCGCAGACGCGGGCGTGGACGTCCTCACCATCTACGCGTTTTCGACCGAAAACTGGCGCCGCCCGGCCGACGAGGTGTTCGGACTGATGCGCTTGCTCGCCCAGCGCATCGACATCGAGGCCGCTGAGCTGCACCGCAACAACGTGCAGATTCGCCATGTGGGTGCGCTCGAGGGTGTCCAGCCCAGTCTGGCGGATCGAGTCCGCGCCGCTGTTGAGCTGACGCGGTCCAACACCGGTCTGGTGCTGAATGTGGCGTTCAACTACGGCGGTCGGCAGGAGATCGCCCGCGCGGTACAGCGCATCATGGCGCTCGGGGTGCCGGCCGAGGCCGTGACCGAGCAGCTGATCGACCAGCACCTGGATACCGCCGGGCTGCCCGACCTGGATCTGGTGATCCGCACAGGTGGAGAGATGCGCCTGAGCAACTTCCTGCTGTGGCAAGCCGCGTATGCCGAGTACTATTCGACACCGATATGCTGGCCCGACTTCGGGCGCGAGGAGCTGTACCAGGCTTTCGCGGAGTTCGGCCGGCGGGCCCGGCGGTTCGGCGGCCTGAGCTAACGGTCGGCGCTCCCGCTCGCCGCGCCAGCAGCGGTGCGCTCACGCTACGCGTCCTGAGCGGTTTTGTCGCGGTTCCGTTCCTGCTCGGGGTGGCGTACATCGGCGAGCCGTTCTACGGCGCGTTCATCTGTATCGCCACGACATACGCTGCCTTCGAGGTGCGCGGGATGCTCCGCGCGGGCGGCTTTGTGCCGCTGGATTGGGCGCTGATCGGTCTTGCCGCGCTGCTACCGCTTGACCGCTGGCTGTCTGAGTACCTGGCGGCGCCCGACGCGCTGACGCTCCTTGTCGCGGTGGCGATCGCCGGTCTGGTGTCGCTGCTGGTTCGTCCTACGTCCGAGCGGTCGCTCGTCGATTGGGCGCTATCCATCGGCCTGGCCGTGTATCTCGGCGGCTTGATGCAGTTCTACATGCCCTTGCGCGCGCTGCCGACCAGCTTTCCCGGGTTCTGGGTGATCGCGCTGCTCGTGCTGAGCTGGGTGTGCGACAGCTGCGCCTATTTCGTCGGGCGCGCGATCGGCCACACGCGCCTGGCGCCGAGCGTCAGCCCGAACAAGTCCGTCGAGGGCGCGCTCGCGGGCCTGGTCGGCGCCGCCATTGCCGGGCCCCTGCTTGGCCTGACGATCGGCCTGCCGGGCGGCTTGATGGCTGGCTACGGCCTGGCCATCGGCGTGGCGACCGTCCTGGGCGACCTGATCGAGTCGCTGCTCAAGCGACAGACGGGCGTCAAGGACTCGGGCGTGCTCATTCCCGGTCATGGTGGCTTGCTCGACCGCATGGACAGCCTGCTGTTGTGTGCGCCGGTGGCCTACCTGTACCTGCGCGCATTCGCGGCATGAAGCGGATTGCCGTGCTGGGCAGCACGGGATCGATTGGCCGTCAAACACTTGACGTGGTGCGCTGGCATCCTGACGAGTTTCAGGTCGCGGCGCTCGTGGCGGCCCGCCCCTCGGCCGTGTTCGAAGACCAGGTCGAGGAGTTCGCGCCACGCGTCAGGTGCCTCACCGCGGCGGAGGGCGTCGACCGTCTGGTCGAGCTGGCGTGTGACCCCGACGTCGACATGCTCGTGGTTGCCACGAGTGGCACGGTCGGCTTCCGCCCGACCATCGCCGCGCTCGGCGCGGGCAAGCCCGTGGCGCTGGCCAACAAGGAAACGCTGATCATGGCTGGCCACCTGGTGACCGAAGCGTCGGCGATCTCTGGCGCGCCCCTGCTGCCGATCGACAGCGAGCACAGCGCTATCTGGCAGTGCTTGCAGGGCGAGGAACCCTACGCCGAGCGCGTCGAACGCTTGCTGTTGACCGCCTCGGGCGGAGCCTTTCGGGATCGATCGCCCGAGACGCTCGCCCACGCGACACCCGCCGAAGCGCTGCGGCACCCGACCTGGAACATGGGTCCCAAGATCACTATCGATTCGGCCACGCTGATGAACAAAGGCCTTGAGGTGATCGAGGCGCACTGGCTGTTCAGCCTGCCCTTTAACCGCATCGACGTGGTGATCCACCACCAGAGCGTCATCCATTCGCTGGTGGAGTTCGTGGACGGATCGGTCAAAGCCCAGCTCGGTTTGCCTGATATGCGGCTGCCGATCCAGTACGCGCTGGCGCACCCGCGGCGCCTGCCCGCGCCGGTCGAACGGCTGGACCTGGCGCGGGTGGGCCAGCTCACGTTCACCAGCGTCGACGCCGGCAAGTATCCATGTCTCGGTCTGGCCTACGAGTCGGGTCGCCGCGGCGGCACGTACCCCACAGTGCTGAACGCCGCGAACGAAATCGCCGTCGCGCGCTTCCTGGACAATGACCTGAGCTACCCGCAGATCGCTGAGCTGATCGACGCCGCGCTTCAAGCGCACGACCCGCGGCCGGTTCCTACTCTGGAACAGGTGGTCGAGGCCGACACCTGGGCGCGCGAGTTCTCGCGTGGCTGGTCGTCGGGCCAGGGCGGCTAATACTGGGGGTCGGTCATGGAGCCATTGCTATGATGCGTCGAAGGCCCGCCCCGCGATGAACATCCTGTGGTTCGTTCCCATTCTGAGCATCATGATGTTCGTCCACGAGCTGGGCCACTTCGTGACCGCTCGCCTGTCCGGCATCACCGTCCTGGAGTTCGGCTTCGGCTTACCGCCGCGCATCTGGGGCTTCAAACGCAACGGGGTGATGTACTCGATCAACTGGATCCCGTTTGGCGCGTTCGTCAAGATGCTCGGCGAAGAAGACCCGACCGCGCCTGGCAGCTTCGCCAGCAAGCCGGGCGGCATCCGCGCCATCGTGCTGGCGGCGGGCTCGGGCATGAACTTCCTGCTCGCCGTCGCGGCGTTCAGCATGGTGTACATCGTCGGCGTGCCGGGCGTGCCACCTGACGGCCCGGTGCAGATTGCCGAGGTCGCGCCCGACAGTCCGGCCCAGGCAGCCGGCTTCCAGACTGGCGACGTGATCGTCAGCGTCAACGGGCAACCCGCCAATGTGCAGACGTTCCGCGAGGCGACCCAGACCCACCTGGATCAGCCGATTGAGATCACGCTTCGACACGGCGACCAGCTCCAGACCACCACGCTGACGCCCCGCTCCAACCCTCCCCAGGGTCAAGGCGCGATCGGTATCGTGCTGGCCGGCGGGCTGATCCGCCTGAATCCGGTCGCGGCTGTGTCGCAGGGCTTTGCGCAGACAGTGCGCGCCATCGTCGGCACCTTGAGCGTGCCGAAGATGTTGATCGAAGGGAGCATCGCGCCCGGGGATGCGCGCCTGATCGGACTGGTGGGCATGGCCCAGGCGACCTCGGAAACCGTCAGCTACGTGGCCGACACCGGCTTCTGGTACCCGGTGTTCATCCTCACCGGCCTGTTCTCCGCCGGGCTGTCGATCGCCAACATGCTGCCGATCCCGGCGCTTGACGGCGGCCGCCTCTTTTTCGTCATCCTGGAGTGGATCCGCGGCAGGCGCATCCCACCTGAACGTGAAGCGGCCTACCACTTCGTGGGCATCGTCGTGCTGCTGACCTTGATGGTGATCATCTCGTTCAACGACCTGCTGTCACCTGTTCCGGCGATCAACTGGGGCGGCAGGTAACCAGCTCTCTTGAGAGGTGCGGCAGCGCCGATAATCTGATCGAAATGCTTCTAGCTGCCCCCTCGTACTGCCTTAGCCGTTTCTCCTATCAGCGCCGCAAGAGCCGCGAAGTCCAGATCGGCAACGTCGCCGTGGGTGGCACCCAGCCCATCCGCGTGCAGTCGATGACCACGACGCGCACCCAGGACATCGACGCGACGCTGGCCCAGACGATCCGCCTGGTGGAAGCGGGCTGCGAGATCGTACGTATCACGGCGCCGACGACGGCCGACGCAAAGGCTATCGGCGAGGTCAAACGGCGGCTCCGCGCGCAGGGCATCACCGTGCCGCTGGTGGCCGACATCCACTTCAGCCCGGCCGCGGCGATGGAAGCCGCCGAGCACGTCGAAAAGGTGCGCGTGAACCCCGGCAACTTCGCCGACCAGAAGTTTTTCCGCGTGCGCGAATACACCGACGAGGACTACGCGGCCGAGATCGCCCGCATCGAGGAGCGCTTTACGCCACTGGTGCTGAAGTGCAAGTCGCGCGGCATCGCCATGCGTATCGGCTCGAACCACGGCTCGCTGTCGGACCGCATCATGAACCGCTACGGCGACACGCCCGCGGGCATGGTCGAGTCGGCCCTCGAGTTCGTGCGCATCGCGCGCAAGCACGAGTACCACGACATCGTGCTGTCGATGAAGGCCTCCAATCCCAAGATCATGATCCAGGCCTATCGGTTGCTGGTGGCCAGGATGGACGAAGAGGGACTGGATCCGTACCCGCTGCATCTTGGCGTGACCGAGGCCGGCCTCGGCGAGGATGGCCGCATCAAGTCTGCTGTGGGTATCGGCGCGCTGCTCGACGACGGTCTGGGCGACACCGTGCGCGTGTCGCTGACCGAAGAGCCTGAGGCCGAAGTTCCGGTGGCTCAACGACTGGTCGCGCCATACAACCAGGGGCTGTGGGCGGCGGCTCAAGTCACCGAGACGACCGAACGCGTGGACCCTTACTCGTACGCGCGGCGCGTGTCCAGGTCGGTCGACGTCGGCGGGCTGGTTGTCGGCGGGGGCGAGACAGTGGCGGTACTCGATCCACCCGAGGAGGCGCTTGCCAATGCGCCCGACCTGTCTGAGCTGGCTTCGGTTCAGGGCGTGCCCTGGTACGACGCGGTGCGCGCCTATCGCGCGCTCGCCAGCCAGGAACGCGATCGGCCACTGCACCTGCAGGTGGCTGTCGACGGCGACGATCTCGAAGTCCTCCTGCGCGCGTCGACCGTGCTCGGCTCGTTGCTGTGCGACGGCATCGGCGACAGCGTCGGCCTGTCCGCGCCGATGGCCGATGAGGACCGTTCGCGGCTACTGTTCAACATCTTGCAGGCAGCCGGCGTGCGGGTGACCAAGACCGAGTTCGTCTCGTGTCCATCGTGCGGTCGGACGCTGTTCGACCTGCAGAGCACGACCGAGCGCATCGCCGCGCAGACGAAGCACCTCAAAGGCGTCAAGATCGCCATCATGGGGTGCGTGGTCAACGGCCCGGGCGAGATGGCCGACGCCGATTTCGGCTACGTTGGCGGCTCGCCAGGCCACGTGAACCTGTACGTCGGCAAGGAAGTGGTCGAAAAAGGCGTGCCCGAAGCCCAGGCCGACGAGCGCCTGGTCGCCCTCATCCGCCACCACGGAAAATGGCTCGACCCCGAGAATAAGTAGATACGCAAACAGTAGACCCGTAACGAGTTTTTTGGGTGGGAGCAAGTCCGCAGACTTGCGACTACAGAAAAAAACTCGTTACGGGGGGCGCGCGCGTGTGTCGAATGGTCGCAAGAACGTGAGGAATCTCCGGGGCGCTGTGATATACTTTGGCTCGGCACGGCCAGACGGAGCCGTCCACGGACGCTACGCTTAGAAGTGGGTGGCCCCCACTTCTTTTGTTGTACGCGCCCGAGCGACGGCCCGAAATACAGTGGATGAGCGGAGGGCATGCCAGCATGAAAAGTGAATTCGTGACTGCCATCACCCAACTCGCCGCCGAAAAAGGCGTGCCACGCGAGATGGTGATGGAAGCCATCCAGCAGGCCCTCGTCTCTGCCTACAAACAGCACGAAGAGGACAGTCGGCTGATCACCGCGGAGATCGACGCGGACTCAGGTGAGCCGCACGTCTACCACTGGCTGACCGTGGTCGAGGACATCCCCGAGGACGTCGAGGATGACTCGAACCTGATCATCCTCGAGCAGGCGCGCACGCTCAAAGGTCCCGACGGGCAACCGCTGTTCCCCAACGCCCAGCCCGGCGACCAGATCTACGAGGACGTCACGCCGCCCCAGTTCGGACGGATCGCGGCGCAGACCGCCAAGCAGGTGGTCATGCAAAAGCTGCGCGATGCCGAGCGGCGGCTCGTCTTCAATCAGTTCGCCGAGCGTGAGGGCGAGATTGTCCACGGCGTGATTCAGCGCATC